>JAEWQF010000071.1 GCA_023399295.1 Bacteroidota bacterium | reverse complement strand
TTCCCGCGACTCCGGGATATTGAGATCCACCTCCATATCTAGCTTTGTTGTGGTAGAACAGTTTATCTTTTCCGTTATACAAACTCAGGAAGAGTCGGCTTCTGTCTGAGAACTTATGATTGATCTTCGCATTGAAATCATAAAAATAGTAGGCAAAATCGATCTTGGTGTAGTTCTCAGGATTATTCCTTTTGTCTCTCCTGTTTAAAAAATACATTGCCGGACGGGCAATCAGGTCGAGATAGGTGCGGCGGAGTGAAACCGAATAGGATGTCTTGTCTTTAACAATGGGGCCCTGCAGATTCAAACGGGAGGAGATGAGTCCGATGGAAGCGGTGCCTGACATTTTTCTCATGTCACCGTCATTCATCCTTACATCAACCACCGATGAGAGACGGCCGCCGTAGCGGGCCGGAAAGCTGCCCTTGTAGAAGTCCATCGTTTTCACCGCCTCGGGATTGAATGTTGAGAATAGTCCCAACAGATGGTGTACATGGTAAAGCGGATTTCCATCCACAAGATAGAGGTTTTCATCGGCATTGCCGCCACGGACATAGAGTCCTGCCATTGCGTCAGTACCCACTGCGACGCCGGGCATTTGTTGCAGTGCCTTGATCACGTCGCTTTCGCCCATCAATGCGGGAACAGCTTTCAGCGTTTGGGAGTTGAAACTTATCTTGCCTGTTTCCGCATGATGTGTTTGGTTCTCCAGATCACCCTCCACTACAATCTCTTTCAGTAGGGAAGAGGGTTGCAGATAGAAATGGATCACTGTATCTGCTGTTACAGTAAAGGGATAGTTCTCTGAGGAATAACCTACATAGCTTGGTCGAAGCACAATCCTGCCCGGAGGAAGGGTGAGGCTGTAGAACCCGAAATTGTTGCTGACGGCTCCCTGATAGGAGATCTGATCAAAGATGTTGGCGGAGATAAGGGTTTCATGTGACTGCTGGTCGTAAATAAACCCGCTGATGGTGATTTCTTTTGGTTTTTTTTTCAGTATGATGAACTTGTCACGAATGATAAATTGAATCTCGGTCTTCTCAAAAAACAGATCCAGCACCTTCTCAATGCTTTCATCTTCTACCTGTAGTGATACGGGAGGAAGAGTTTTCAGCAATTCCGGATTGTAGGAAAAGCGATAATCAGTTTGGGTCTCAACCTGTCTGATCAGTTGTTTGGCCGTCAGCTGCTTTGCGCGGATGGTTATTTTTTGCTGTCCGGATGCCTCCGTTTGGAGGCAAACGAACAGCAGGAAAAAGAGAATGTAGTGTTTCATTGAAAGTAATAGAATCAGTGCACGATTATTATATGGGTATCCAACGTTATATTGATGATATTCAGGATCTCGATGATGCTTTTTCCTGAAAAAGAGGCAGTCAGATGTAACGGCAACTCTTTTTCTGGTACCTCCATCTGTATGTTGTAATATTGTGATAGCAGTTGTAGTAGCTGTTCGATGGTGGCGTTGTGGATGGAGAGTTCATTTCGCTCGGCGCTGTAGAAGATGGAAGCATTATCCGAGAAAACGGTGATCTCCTCTCCTTTCGCCTGATAATGTATGCGCATGCCCGCACTACAAAGGAGCTGTACGGCAGGCGAAACGGGAGTAAAGAGGACTCTACCTGAGATTACAGAGAGTGCTGTCCCTTCATCATTTTCCGACACATCGAACACTGTTCCCAGCACTGTGATGCGGGCAGTAGGTGTGGTGACGATAAAAGGTTTTGTCTCGTCGCGCGTGACGATGAAACGTATGTCACCCAGCATGGCGACACGACGGTCCTGTTGTCCGAAACGTCGGTCGTAGGTCAGCTCCGCTCCCTCTTGCATCACCACTTCACTACGGTCGGGAAGAGTGAACTCATAATTACCAGACTCTGCCACCAGTTGTCGCGGTCGATTCACTGACATCCATATGCCTATTCCCGACACCAATAGTAACATGGCAACAGCTGCCACGCGGGTCACAAGTGTCAGGTAATGTCCATTCCTGAACCTCGGAAGTGTATACGTCAGCTTTTTCCACCCATTCGCAGTGTCGAACACCCCTTGTTGGTAGTGCTGAGCCACAAACCGGACAGAATCATCGATGTCATTTCCGTATTTTTGCATATGCCATTTACTAACGCTTTCTGTATATGAGATGCAGAAAAATAAAAAACACTCACCCAATATGAAAAAAAATCATCGGGAAGTAGTAATCAGGCAAAAAAGAAGATGTAGGCGTTGAAATCTTTAGTCCGCAACGACTGCATTGCGCGGAAGACATGGTTCTCAATGGTCTTAACGGCTAGGCCGGTTTGTTCCGAGATCTCCTTGTAACTTAATCCATCGCGTTTCGCCATCAGGAAGATCTGGCGACGGCGTTCCGGGAGTTCATCGATCATATTCCAGATGCGAGCCTCCATTTCGCTACGTTCCTCCAGTTCTTCGTCCGACAGGAATTGATCGGATGCTACCATTTCCAGTGATGTGGTAGGCTTTGCATCTCGAATGCGGGTCAGGCAATTGTTACGAATAGCCCTATAAAGATATGCCTTCACCGATTTTATCGATTCCAGCTGATCCCTTTTATCCCACAGTTTTATGAAGGTTTCCTGCACAACGTCCTCCGCTTCCTCGGCATTACCCATGAAATGTAGGGCGTGCAGACATAGGGGACGATAGTGGGTGTGAAAATATTTGGAAAACTGTTTCTCTGATAACTGCATTGACGCTTATTATAGATAAAAGCCACATCACCCTGTGGAGAGGTGATGTGTTTTAAGCATACGGTGGATACACCCTTATTCAATTGTGATCGTTCTCTTCTCGCTGCTACTCCTGAAGGCCAGTTCGATGATCCGCATCACGTTGCGTGCCTCTTCGGGCTTGACAGCCAGCTCTGCCTTTCCGTTGATGGCGTCACGCAGGTTGATGAAATAATCGCGGTAATCACCCGGCTCACTCTCCAGCTTTCCCTGCATCTTCAACCCCCTGTATTCAGCGTTGATTGTGCCCCAGATACTCTCCGGCTCACGTCCCCAATCTTTCCCACGGGGGATTGCTCCTCCGTCCAGAGTCGCCTCCTGCACATCCAGCCCATACTTCACAAACGATCCGTTGGTGCCGTGCAGTAGATAGGTTGGACCCGGAATGCGGCAGATCATGCCCGACTTGAGGGTGGCGGTGAAGGTGGGGTAGTGGAGCCGCACATCAAAATGATCATCCGCTTTGGCCCATTCACGCTGCATGGCGATCTCGGCAGTCACCGCCTCCGGCATGCCGAAGAACCAGAGCGCCTGGTCGATCAGGTGCGACCCCAGGTCGTAGAAGATACCAGATCCGGGCAGCGGCTGCTCACGCCAGGCACCGTTGGGGCGTGGCTCGGTGCGGTATCGGTCGAAATGGGATTCATAGTCCACCATCTCACCCAGCAGACCGCTATCCAGGAGTTTCTTCACTGTGCGGGTATCGCTTGTGAAGCGCCGGTTGTGGTAGACTGTCAGGATCTTCTTTTGTCTCCGGGCAATCTCCAGCAGTTCGTCGGCCTCCTCCACGTTCACGGTGAAGGGTTTCTCTACCACCACATGCTTTCCGGCCAGCAGCGCTTCCCGGGCCCAGTGAAAATGATCGGTGTTGGGTGAGGTGACGATCACCAGATCAATCTCAGGGTCGTCGATGATGTGCATTCCGTCGGGGACGACGGTGGTGAGTGGATAACGCTCCCCGATGAGCGCAATGCTTTCGGGTTTGGAGGTGCTGATCCTGGTCAGCTCATAGCCCTCTACCACGTCGATAAAAGGGGCATGGAACACGCGGCCTGAGAGGCCGTAGCCGATGATTCCCGTGCGGATATTGGATGACATAGTTTTACGTTTATGATGGGTTAGCAATCAAAGATACGCTTTTTATTGATGAGGCGGAAGGAATGCAGCAGGTCAGGCTGTCTGAAAACGCTCCTGCAGGAATCGCATCAGTTTCGTGGTTGCTAGCGACCGGTGACTGATCCGGTTTTTCACCTCGTTGCCCAACTCGGCAAAGGTCTGTTCGTGCCCTTCCGGTACAAATATTGGGTCGTAGCCGAAGCCTTCACTGCCCCGCTTCTCCCGGATGATGGTGCCACGAATCACCCCTTCGAAGAGGTGTCTCTCTCCCTCGCAGCAGAGTGCGATCACGGTGCGGAAGTGTGCCTTGCGATTATCCAGGTTCTTCATCTCGGAAAGAAGCTTCTGCATATTATCTTCTGCGCGACAGGCTTCCCCGGCATAACGGGCTGAGTAGACACCCGGTGCTCCGCCCAGTGCTTCCACTTCCAGTCCGGTGTCATCGGCAAAACAGTCATAGCCATATTTCTCCTGCACGTAGGCAGCCTTTATCATTGCGTTCTCATCGAGGGTGCTGCCTGTCTCATCAATCTCCTCGTTGCATCCGATCTCGGAGAGGCTCAGAATCTCCAGTGTTCCCGCTGTGATCCTGCGTATCTCCTCCAGTTTGTGCCGGTTGTTGGTGGCAAAAACGATTTTCTTCATCTCTTGCGATTTTTTTGTTCTCTTTCTTTTTCCCGCTCCCTGATTTGCTCTTCTCTCCTTTGGGCACGCTCCTTCAGCTCTTTCTGCCGTTGCCGGATCCGTTCCTCACGGAGTCTCTCCCGCTCTTTCAGCTGTTCTTCCCTGCTTTTTGAGTCACGCTGCTCCTGCGATTGCATCATTGCCTCACGTGCGTTCTGCTCCAGCATCTGCATCTGTTCAGCCGGGGTGAGTCGCATGGTGTGATCCGCAGGTAGTGTCACCGGCTCATCGTCCGGTTCTATGGCGTTCGATTGAATCGTGTCCAAAGGTACAATCTTTTTGTGGAGCTGCTCCCCGCTGATTGTGCTTTCTTCTGTTGTTGGTGTCAGGTAGTGGAGGGGCACATCCGTCAGATTGCGCTCCTGAAAAGAGAGGTACTCTTCGAGCTTGCCGTTGCGTCTCAGTCGGTCGGCATTCTCTTCCGAGATCACCAGCGGGATCATACCGGCAGCATTGTTTGTTGCGAAGAGGCTGTCCGACAGAAGCATTTCACCATATTGGTATGCATCATCAAAAGAATGAAATATGGAGACTGACAATGCGTCTCTTATGCCAAGAGAGAGAAAGGATAGGTCGAAGGTACGCAACCGAAAGGTTGAGAAGTTGAAGGCGGCGGTTGCGAAGAGGAGGCTGTTCCGGTCGGTGGTTCCCTTGTCGAAGGCAAACAAGAAGAGATGTGGACCCTGCCGCTCTGCCAGAAAATGCGGATCACCCGCCTGTTCCCGGGTGACAACATCCTCAGAAAGAGTTTCCCATGCGTTTCCGGGAGGTGAGTCTGCCGGCATCCTGCCACTCTGGGTGATTGATTGCATCTGCCTCAGTTGTGGAAGCCATGCCGATGCCGGAAACTGTTCGGCAAAGAGCGTTGCAGCAGCTACAACCTTTGATGTGTCACCCCGCATGAATGCATGATAGACCACCTGGTAAAGCGAGTCATGTTGTTGGGATAGCTGGATCAGTGAATCGTTTGCCACCACTGTGATCGGCTCACTCACTCTCATGGCGGTTGCATCGGCAGCACCCTTTGGTGATGTGCCCGCCAGTACCCGCTCAATGTGCATCCGTTGGGCTTCATTGGCACCGGGTTTCATCCTCTCCAGCGCCCTCATAATTTGTCGTTGCTTTCCTCGCGGTGCCAGTGGAAGCTGACTTGCCGTTGCCTGCAGCTTCAGGTGAAAGGGGGTTGAGAGACCTTTCACTGCCTCGAACGCCCGATAGGCCTCTTCCTCCTCGCCGGTGATCTGCAGCAGCTGACCCAACAGGTATTGAAGCCTCTGTTTTTTGTATCGCTCTTTTTCGTTTTTGATAACCCTTTTCAGCCTTGGTATCGCTGCATGGTATTGGCCTCCTTTCAGCAGGTAACCGGTATAGGTCTCCTCAAAGAGTTGTTGTTGCTGATCCAACAGGTTGATGGTCAGTAATGCCCGCGCACTCTGTTCCGCCTGATAGAGGCGATTCTGTTCCGTATAGCAGCGTAGCATCCAGATGGCTGCTTCGTTTGCGATCTCCCGATTTTGACGATAGATACGGCCGATATATGAGAAAACCGCCAGTGCCTCTTCGAGGTCACCATTTTGGAGGTGGGCCTTGCCCAGCAGCATCCAGACATTGTGCAGGAAGGGGTTGTACTCCTCCTGTTGAAGCCACGACCGTTGTTCGGTTGATAGCCTCTTTGCAGGGTTGCGACGCGGCTTTGCGGTGATGGAGTGCTGACGGATCGCTTTCGATGTCTTCTCCACCACTCCGTCGAAGGGGCCTCCAGGAAATGAGTCCCCGTCAGGTACAACCCATGGATAGAGGGTGAGCAGGCTGTCGTAGCGGTCGATGGAATTGTGTGATTGCTCTTCCAGGATCTCGCGATAGGCCTGTTCGGCGTTGTGGTATATGTTGTAGCGCGTTGTCAGCTCATGGTAGGCACGCGTCACGACTGTGTTCCTCCTCGTGCTGCATCCCGCGCAGAGAAGGAACAACAGGATCAGGGCAGATGTGATGCCGCTGTAGCTGACAACCTCACTTTTCACTGTGCTCCGTGCTGTTGTTGGTTTCCACTATATAACTGAAGAAAGCTGATTTTATTGTTGTGTGAAGTGCAGTCTGGTGCATCCTTTCACACCCAGGCTCCCTCTCTGGTACAGACGAAGGCCGCACGTTGAACCGCATCATTGTGAGCTTGCGGGACCTTTTTCCCTTCCAGCAAGGATGTGATCAGCGTACCGGTAAACGCATCACCGGCACCTACAGTGTCGGCAACCTCCACTTGTGGTGTTTCAATCAGTGAGGTGCCTTCTGTTGAGTAGACGATGCTTTCACGCTCTCCGGCGGTTAGTATCATCAGTTGCAAACTGTATTGCTTCATCAACCAAGCACACATGCTGTCATCATCCTCTCCCTCCTTGGAAAAGAGTGATTTGATCAGTTGCAACTCTTCATCGTTTGTTTTGCAGATATTGCACAACTGCAACGAGGAATGAACGATTTCGCGGGAAAAGTAGGGTTGTCGGATGTTGATGTCGAGGATGCGAAAGGCATCGGGTGGGGTAAGGGAGAGCAGGGTCCGGATGGTATTGCGACTGGTCTCCGATCGTTGTGCCAGGGTTCCGAAGCAGAGTGCATCACATCGGGCTGCCAGCTTCTTCATCTCCTCAGTTAGTGGAATATGGTCCCATGCCACACCCTCGGAAATGGTGTAGGAAGGAATTCCGTTCTTCAGTTCAACCTGTACCCTGCCGGTGGGAAATGGTACTCTTTCAATCAGGTGTTGAATGCCGTTGTGCTGTAGTTCCCGTATCATTTGATCGCCATCGGGGTCGAAACCAATTGCACTGATAGCATAACTCTCCGCACCCGCTGCGGCTGCATGAAACGCAAAATTGACAGGCGCACCGCCCGCTTTCTTCCCCGTGGGGAGCAGATCCCACAGGATCTCGCCAATACCGATTATCGTGGATTGTTGTTTCATCACCTCATCTATTGTTTCATCAAAGATAATATTTTTGCAAACAAACTGTCGCATCTCAATCGATGAGCTGTCTGGTTGCAAGTCTGGGTGGGGTCAGGAGATGGCCTTCCGTGGTACATCTCAACCCATCACGGGCCTGTTCTTCTTTGTGATTGCTTTGAATAGCTTGGCTCCGAAATAGAGGATGATCAAAATGAAGATGATCAATGCTCCCGACGGTACATTGAGGTAGTAGGAGAGAAAGAGTCCGGTGATGCTTCCGGAGAAGCTGAAGAGGATGGAGAGAGCGATCATCCTGGCGTAGTTCACGGTGAAGAGGTTGGCAGTCATTTGGGGTACTGTGATCAGCGACATCAGCAACACGATCCCCACAAGGCGGATGCTCAGCACGATGGTGACGGCGATGAAAAACATCATGGTATACTCGATGAGCTGTGTGGGTAGGCGTCGTGTACGGGCAAACTCGCTATCGAACGATACCGAGACGATGGCGTGGTAGAAAAGCAGGAAGAAGAGCAACAACAGCACAGTGAGGCTGAACAGGGCTATCAGGTCGGTTCTGGTGATGGAGAGGATGTTGCCGAAGAGGTATTCCGACAAGTTGGGGGCATAGCCTGGTGTGAGAAAGGTGAGCAGGATGCCCAGCGCCATGCCGAACGACCAGAAGACGGCGATGGCAGAGTCCTCTCGTACCCCTTGCTTGTGCGACAGCCATTGGATCCCGAAGGCGGAGAGGACCGAGAAAACCATTGCCGAGAGGATGGGGGGGAAGCCGAAGAAAAAGCCGGCACCCAGTCCACCAAAGGAGGCGTGGGTGATGCCCCCGCTAATGAAAACGAGTCGCTTTGATACAACATATGTCCCGATCATCCCACAGGCGATGCTGGCCAGCAGAGCCCCCAACAGTGCATTGCGGAAGAAGGCATATTGAATCAGTTCCCCTATGTTCATTGTCAATGGCTTGTCAGGCGTGCATTCTGTGCATCCTCAGATCGTTCACAATCATCAGCACCTCATCCTTCAGCTGGTCGGGCAGTGCGATCTCCCTCATCTGGAGGCTTCTGATCCAGCGCGGTTTCTCTTCATCGAGCACCGAGTAGAACACGTCACGGAACTCCTCCGCCTCCTGGTCGCTGTATCGGTCCGAATCACGGTTGCGGTACTTGTCCAGCTCCTCATCTTCGAAATATTCGGCCGACTCGGCGAAGGCAGCGATCAGGCTGTCCTTGTCGCAAATCTCATGTGCGCCGCAGCAACCACTCTCGTTGCTGCCAAGATCGATTGAGGGCGCAACTGTCTCCCGCTCGCTGCTGTTTCCTTTTCTGCGCTGCAAGTAATTGGAGAGCCAGAGCGCAATGATGAAAAAGGCAATGATGCCAATAAAGAGATATAGACTTTGCATAATTCGTTTATGTTGATTGAATGGTAAACCCCGCCTGTTTCAAGTCCTCCCAAAAGGTGGGGTAAGACTTGGTGACCACCATCGGGTCATTGATCATCAGCGGGTTGAACTGTACCGATCCGGGAGCCATCGACATGGCCATGCGGTGGTCGTCGAAGGTGTCAACTGCAGGCAGCGGTTCGGGGTAACAGCGTTCGCCGTCCCATTCAAGCACGCCTGCACCGTTTTCCCGCAGCACGAAGCCCATCTTTCTCAACTCACTGATCAGTGCGGCTATGCGGTCGGTCTCCTTGATCTTCAGGCTCTGAGTGCCTGAAAAGAGGAAGGGAATCCCCTTGAAGCAGCAGGTGGCAGCGAAGGTCTGTGCCAGATCAGGTTCCCGTACGAAGTCGTGAAAGAATTTTCTGGCTTTCCGTTTCATGTGGCGGATGATGATGCCATCCTCACGATATTCCGTTTCCACACCCAGGTCGGAGAAGAGGTTGGCTACGTAGGCATCACCCTGCAGGCTTGCTTTTCTCAGGCCGGGCAGCATCACTTCGGCTCCGGGCAACAGGGAAACGATCTCATACCAGTAGGATGCCGCCGACCAGTCCTGTTCGACGGTGTATTCCACCGCCTTGTATTTCTGTGGTTTTACAGTGATCTTGTTATCCTCCCATTTGGTATGTACCCCGAAATCCTTCATCATGCCGATTGTGAGGTCGATGTAAGGCTTTGAGATCACCTGTTTCTCGATGTTCATCACCAGCCCTTTTTCCATCATCGGAGCGACCATCAGCAAGGCAGAGATGAACTGAGAACTGATGTTGCCAGCCACGTAGACCTCCCCTCCTCTGAGCTTGCGACCTCTGATCCTGAGGGGCGGGAAACCCTCTTTTTCCAGGTAGTCGATCTCGGCACCCAGCACGTTGAGTGTTTCCACCAGCGGGTGGATGGGGCGCTCGTGCATCCGTTGGCTTCCCTTGATGATCCATTCACCCTCCATCCCCGACAGGAAGGCGGTCAGAAATCGCATGGCAGTGCCGGCGCCCTTGACGTCGAACAGGTTGGAGTTGGAGTTGAATGAGTCGATGATCACCCGTGTATCTTCACAGTCCGACAGGTTGTGGATGGGGGTGATGCCAAGGCTTAATGCATTCAGGATAAGGGCCCTGTTGCTGATGCTCTTCGATGCGGGGAGATGCACCGTTGTGCGTACCGTTTCCGGAGGGCTGATTCGATATTGCTGTGGCATTACGCTCTTTATTTTTTTGCAAATTTAATCATTTATGGCGAGAGAGCCTCTGTTTCTGATACCTTTTAGCTTGTTTAAACTCATTTATGTTTTTTTCGACATAGCAGTCACAGGATCAGCTTTTTTCTGTCGCAGGATCTGACTATCCCAGCAGTCCATATACGAAGATGGCCAGGATGGCCAGGGGGGCGACATAGCGCAACAGGAAGATGTAGACTTTCAGGAAGGCTCTGCCCAGACTGATAGCTCCATCATTGGTGATCTGGGCGGCCACCATCTTCTTGTCGAGATACCATCCCACGAAGAGTGAGATAAAAAGTCCACCAAGGGGGAGCATCACCTTGGCGGAAGCCAGATCCATCAAGTTGAAGAGGTCGGATGAAAAGGAGGAGCCGATGCCCAGCAGGATCACGCCGGCAGTCACCAACAGGGTGCTTCGCCTGCGGGTAAGGTGGTACTCCTCGTGGATGTAGAGGGTGACCACCTCCATCAGCGAGATGGTGGAGGTGAGAGCAGCCAGCGCCAGCAACAGGAAAAAGAGCGATCCCCAAAGGAAGGAGAGAGGCATCTGGTTGAAGAGCTCCGGCAGGGTGATGAAGAGGAGACCGGGACCTCCCGCTACCAGTTCATTGGTGATGGTGTCGGGATTGTTGGTGAGTGCAAAAGCGGAGGGGAAGATGATGATCCCGGCCAGAATGGCTACCAGTGTATCCAGAAGGGATACCTGAAGTGCTGTACTTGTGAGGTTTGTGTTTTTGTTGAAGTAGGAACCGTAGGTGATCATGCAACCCATCCCGATGGAGAGTGAGAAGAAAGCCTGACCCATGGCGTCGAGGAAGATGGTGGGCTTCAGGTGTGCCGGATCGGGGCGGAAGAGAAAGTCAAGACCTGCCGATGATCCCTCCAGGAAGAGAGAGCGCACTGCCAGAATGATCAACAGCAGGAAGAGCAACGGCATCATGATCTTGGAAGACTGTTCGATTCCCTTCTTGACACCTGAGAGGATGAAGAAGGCGGTCACCAGGGTGAAAAGAATCATCCATCCGGTCTGCCGCAGTGGGTTGCTGAGCAGGTTGTTGAAGTTTGCGGTATAATCGGTCACGGTGTGCAGGCTGCCAGTGAGTGCCTGGAGTACGTAGTCGAGGGTCCAGCCACAGACCACCATGTAGAAGCCCATGATCACAAAGCCAGTGAGTACTCCCAGGCGGCCCACCCATTTCCACTGTGTGCCAGGTGCCAGTTTGTGAAAGGCACCGGCCGAGTTGGCGCGCGATCCACGGCCAATGATGAACTCGCTCATCATGAGCGGTATGCCGAAGAAGAGGATGCAGCCGATGTATACCAGGATGAAAAGGGCCCCACCGCTGTCGGCTGTCTGGCTGGGAAAGCGCCAGATGTTTCCCAGTCCCACTGCTGAGCCGGCTGCCGCAGCTACGATCCCTATCTTTGATGCAAAAGTGACTCTTTTCTCTGTCATGACTCTCTTTGCTTAACGTGTAAAGACCCATTCATCCTCTTTCGACAGGGAGGGATGAAAGAAATAACCTTCGCTGTCGAACGCATTGAGATCCTCCGGGTCGGTCAATCTGTTTTTGATGATGAAGCGGGAGATCATCCCCCTTGTTTTCTTGGTATGCACCACCACCTGGCGTAGCCCATTCTCTTCCTGTTCCAGGAACTTGAGGTTGATGCATCGTGTTCCGGGTGGTAGCAGTCTCTTCTGCACCACCTTTGCATATTCGTTCGATGCCGCGTTGATTACCGTGCGGGAACCCCTTCTCAGTTGTTTCGATAGATGAAGATTCACGCTCTCCTGCCAGTAGTCATAGAGGGAGCGGTAGCCCTCAGGCACGATTGATTGCTGCATCTCCAGGCGATAGGGCCTGATCCCGTCCAGCGGACGGACAACACCATAGAGACCAGAGAGGATGTTGAGATGCTGTTGGGCGAAGGTGAACTCGTCGAGCGAGAAATCATGCGCGTTGAGTCCCAGGTAAGCAATGCCGTTGTATGCCAGAACGGCGGCACGGATGGGTGAGTTCCGCATGCCGAAGGTGCGGAACTGTGCCTGTACTTCAAGCGCCATCACTGGGTTTAGTTTCATCTTCTCACCGATCTCCTCCACCTGAAGCGTGCGACAAACAGACAGCAGTGCGTCTCTTTTTTTCGGGAAGAGTGGCTTAGTCGGTGTGATCTCATTGTCGGCACGGTTGAAGTCCATCCGTTTGGCCGGCGAAAGAAGTATCTGCATCGTTTTTTTATCTCGCTGTTACATGCTCCACTCCATCCCCTCCTTGGTATCCTTAATCTCGATGCCGGCAGCCTTCAGTCGGTCCCGTATCTGGTCGGAGGTGCGCCAGTCCTTGTTGTCACGTGCCTGCTTGCGGATATCCAGGATCAACGTCATCAGCCCTTCAACCACCTCACTGCCGGCACCCTGCCTTGTTTCGTCAATAAGGCCCAGTACCTCGAAAATGAAGGTCTGCATCACCTTTTTGAGTTGCTTCAGGTCCTCGGATGTGAGGCTCTCTGTGCGGTCTCTCGCCGAATTGATGATGCGCACCGCGTCGAAGAGATGGGCTATCAGCACCGGGCTGTTGAAGTCGTCGTTCATTGCTGCGTAACAACGCGCTTCCAACTCGGTGATGTTGACAGAGGAGGAGGGAGAGGGTTCAATTTTTTCAAGTGTGGTGAGGCTCTCCATCAATTTTCGATATCCTTTCTCGGCAGCCTGCAATGCCTCGTTGGAGAAGTCGAGCGTGCTGCGGTAGTGCGATTGTGCCATGAAGAAGCGAACGGTCATGGGTGAATAGCCCCTCTCTAGCAGGGGATGGTCGCCGGTGAAGAGTTCTCCGGGTAGAAAGCCATTGCCGGCACTCTTCGACATGCGGGCACCATTCACGGTGAGCATGTTGGTATGTACCCAATATTTCGCAGGTGCGGTGTGGTTGCAGGCCTGCGATTGGGCAATCTCGTTGGTGTGGTGGGTTGCCTGCAGGTCCATTCCTCCACCATGAATGTCGAAAGTCTTTCCCAGGTACTTGCTGCTCATGGCCGAACACTCGATGTGCCAACCGGGGAAGCCCCATCCCCATGGGGAGGGCCATTTCATCAATGTCTCCGGCTTTGCCTTGATCCAGAGAGCGAAGTCGAGTCGTCCCCGTTTCTCATCCTGGCCATCCAGTTCACGGGTACCCTCCAGCAGGTCTTCCAGCTTCCGGTTGGTGAGCGCACCATAGTCATGGTCCCGGCTGTACTTCTCCACGTCGAAATAGACCGATCCGTTCACCTCGTAGGCATAACCGGCTGCAAGTATCTCCTTGATCATCTCCGTCTGCTCCAGGATATGTCCCGTGGCGGTAGGTTCAATGCTGGGTGGGAGTGTGTTGAACTGTTTCAGCACCTCTTTGAAGCCAAGCGTGTATTTCTGCACAATCTCCATCGGTTCGAGCTGTTCAAGCTTCGCCTTCTTGGCGAACTTGTCGTCACCCTCATCGCGGTCGCCTTCCAGATGTCCTGCATCGGTGATGTTGCGCACGTACCGTACCTTGTAACCCAGGTGCAGCAGGTAGCGGTAGATCAGATCGAACGAGATGAAGGTACGACAATTGCCCAGGTGAATGTCACTGTAGACAGTGGGACCGCACACATAGATACCCACCAGTGGGGGATGCAGCGGTTCAAACGGCACTTTTGTCCGGCTCAGCGTGTTGTAGATTGTCAGATTTTTTGCCTTTTCTGCATTCATTTTGGTTTGATGATTGATCAAAGAGACAAAATTACAAATTTAAGCGGTATAATCAGCAGAATGAATCGATATTGAGAAAATTGCCGCTCATTTGTGATATGTTTTTGCATAATTTTAATACTTTTGTCGTTTCTTTTTACCCATTAATGTTAAAATTTATCCACTATGGCACGAAAAATCATTATTATCCTTTCAATTCTTTGCACAACGGCTACAATTCAGGCGCAGAACCTCCAACTGCACTTCGATCCCCGTAACGCGCTGTACGGCGATGAAGTAGCAGGATCCAATTATCTGACCGCCACCTTCGAGATGTTCAAACCCGACCAGTGGGGAAGCACCTTTATGTTTGTCGATTTCGATCTGAACAACAGCAAAAAGAACATTGGACTGGTCTATGCAGAGATTGCCCGTGAGTTCAAAATCGGTGATTTCCCACTCATGCCCCACCTGGAATACAACGGAGGACTTGGATTGGTGAAAGATACCCCAATCGGCTTCTCCATCCCCTCCTCCTATCTGGCCGGTTTCGGTTATCCCTTCCAGCTTGGCAACTTCTTTATGAGCACCTATGTGGCCTACAAGATGAATGCCTTCCAGGAGGTGAGCAACGATGCACAGTGGACCGTCACCTGGAACGCTACCCTGGCGGGAGGCAAACTCTCATTGGGTGGTTTTATGGATCTCTGGTCGGAGAACAAGGACCGGACAGGTGCTACAACCGGAAAGAAACTGATCTTGTTGAGCGAACCACAGCTCTGGTATAACTTTACCCCCAACTTCGCGCTGGGTACCGAGGTGGAACTGAGCTACAACTTCGCCGGTGCGGATAAGTTCTATGCCATCCCCACACTGGCAACCAAGTGGAATTTCTAATTCTTAATCTACCAATATCATGCTGGAAAAATTTTTCAAGTTACAACAGAACAAAACGACGGTACGTGCCGAGATTCTGGCGGGGATCATCACCTTCCTCACCATGTCCTACATTTTGGCAGTGAACCCGCAAATTTTGGGTGAGACAGGCATGGACAGGGGAGCGCTGTTCACGACGACTGCCCTGGCTGCCATTGCAGGAACACTCTTTATGGCACTCATTGCCAATGTGCCCATCGCCCAAGCTCCGGGAATGGGACTGAACAACTTCTTTGCCTTCAGCGTAGTCATTGCAATGGGCCATTCCTGGCAATTTGCACTGACAGGTGTGTTGCTCTCGGGTACCTGCTTCATGTTGCTGACAATCTTCAACATCCGGAAAATCATTGTCGACAACATCCCTGTAGCATTAAAGAATGCGATACCTATCGGTATTGGATTGTTCATCACCCTGATAGGACTGAAAAGTGCCGGGATCGTGACTCCCAACGAGTTTACACTCGTTCAACTCGGCAACATGGCCGATCCCAATGTGTGGATTGCGGTGCTCGGATTGCTGGTGATAGCGGTGCTTCTGGTGAAGAAAGTGCATGGCGCCATCCTGATCGGGATCATTGTCTCCACCCTGTTTGCCGGGGTCCTGGGACTGATCCAGTTGCCACAGGGCAGTTGGATTACCCTGCCACCAAGCATCGAGCCTATTTTCTTCAAATTTGAATGGAGCAGTATTCTCTCTTTCGATATGTTGATCGTTGTGTTTACCTTCCTGATGGTCAATATTTTCGATGCGATGGGGACCTTGATTGGTGTGATCTCTAAAATCGGTAAATCAGAGAAAGACGGCAGCTTCCCGCAATTGCAGAAAGCGTTGTTTGCCGACGCACTGGGTACCTTTGTGGGAGCCATCCTGGGAACCAGCCCCAATACCTCGTACGTGGAGAGCGCTTCGGGAGTGGCAGCCGGCGGCAGGACAGGACTTACCAGCGTGAGTACCACGATGATGTTTGTACTGGCACTCTTCTTTGCCCCGATATTCCTGATGGTGCCGGCTGCAGCCACAGCCCCTGCACTGATCATCATCGGATTGTTCATGATGAGTTCGGTCGCTGACATCGACTTTAATGACATAAGCGAGGGGTTACCCGCATTTGTCACCATCATCTTTATGCCATTCACCTACAGTATTGCCAACGGCATCATTTTCGGCATGTTGAGTTTCACACTCGTCAAGCTCCTGTCGGGCAAGGTAAAAGATGTGAGCATCACCATGTATGTACTGACGCTCTTTTTCCTGATAAAGATTGTACTAGATGCTTCCAATGCCTTTGTGCATTGATGCATTGGGCGCTGTGTCAATCAGGAATAAAAAGCCAACTCGTTAATTTATTTGCCGTTCTGGGATAAAACAATTACTTTTGCGGCCTAATCAAAATATTACTCAGTCAAATATAAGTTATGGCAACAACCGCTGATTTCAGAAACGGCATGTGCATGGACCTCGATGGTCAGTACTATTTTATCGTGGAATTTCTCCATGTGAAACCAGGAAAAGGTGCTGCATTCGTACGTACCAAACTCAAGAATGTAACCACCGGTCGCATACTCGAGAAGACCTTCAACTCGGGCGTAAAGGTGGATGAGGTGCGCATTGAGCGCCGCTCATTCCAGTACCTCTATCGCGACGACATGGGGTATAACTTCATGAACACCGAGACTTTCGAGCAGATCCCCATCCCGGAAGAGCAGATCGATGGGGTACGGTTCCTGAAAGAGGGAGATGTGGTGGAGGTACAGATCCATGCAGAGAGCGGTACCATCCTCACCGCCGAGATGCCGACCCATGTGGTGTTGGAGATCACCTATACCGAACCGGGTATCAAGGGTGACACTGCCACCAACACGCTGAAGCCGGCAACTGTGGAAACAGGGGCAGAGGTACGTGTTCCGCTCTTCATCAACACCGGTGAGAAGGTGAAGATCGATACCCGCGACGGATCGTATGTGGAACGTGTGAGAGACTGAAACTCCATCCAATCACTACAGAAAACGAGGGTGAATCACGATGTGAATTCACCCTCGTTCTATTTTGGCAAGTCCCTTCAGTATCTCATGTTCAGCATAATAAATGTCTTTCAGTGAGCCTGCCAGAAACTCATGCAGTTTTCACTTTTCTGCTTCATTGAGCGGTACTTTCTTTTCTGATGTTTTTATTGTTGTTATCGCATTTGATCTTAAATACGTTAGAGTGCGTCCCGCATCGATTTGATCTTGTCGTGCGACAATTTGATCTCAGTTTTCTGTGAGAAGATGATGCTCTTCTGCTCAGGGGTGAGATGTTCATAGGAGAGTGCATCGTCGTATGCTCTGAGTGCTGCGTCCTCACCATCTTCGCAGTTGTCGAGGATTACCTTTCGGTCGCTCCCGGTAAAGAGGGCCTTGATGTCCATCCAGGCACGATAAATCTTGCCCGATAGCTTGGTCCCTTCGGGTGCTTTGCCGCCAATCGTTGTAATCAGCGAGATCAGCTCCGAGCGAAACAAGATACTCTGATCAATCCGTTCGTTGAACAGAATTGACAGATCCCTGTCGGGTTCACCCAACTCTTCTATTGCTTTTTGATAACCTTCTATGCGGTCATTGTTGATCAGTATCAGATCACTGATAATCTCTTTTTGTTTTTCAAATTTTTCCATAATCGATTCATTAAAATGTAAAATAGTGGATCCAACTCATTCTTTAACAGTCTCATTTTTTTCATTGTTCAAGACCGCTTCTTAATAAAATATAAAAATAATATATGAGGATGCTTGATGATATAGACTCAGTATATACGATGGATGGGTTCTTGCGCATCACTTTCCACTTACGGCTTATTTTTCTGGCACAATTTGCATGTCAGCCCTGTTTTTCTTTGTATTTTTGTGTTGTCTATTGTCTAAAGGCAATGTCATGAGCAAGTTAAGCATCAAGCAATGGGCAGAAGAGGACAGGCCGCGGGAGAAGCTGCTGCTCAAGGGTGTCGCTGCACTTTCCGACTCGGAGCTGATTGCAATTCTGATCGGATCGGGCAATGACAGGGAGAGTGCTGTGGAGTTGGGTAGGCGGATTCTGCTGGATGCCGACAATGACCTCAACAGGCTGGGACGGATGGGTGTCACCGACCTGGTACAGCAGTACCGCGGCATCGGTGAGGCGAAAGCTGTGTCGGTGATTGCAGCCCTTGAACTGGGGCGCAGACGTAGAACGGCTGATGCAGGCGATCGAAAGAAAATCTCCTCCTCGCGCGATGCCTACGACAATTTCTATCCACTCCTCTGCGACTTGAACCATGAGGAGACCTGGGCATTGCTCACCGACCGTTCCAACAAGGTGTTGAGCAGGCTTCAAGTGAGTCGTGGCGGCATCTCCGGCACGGTTGTCGACATCCGTTTGATCTTGCGGGAGGCACTGGGACACTATGCCTCCGGGATCCTGCTGGGTCACAACCATCCTTCGGGCAACTGCACCGCCAGTCCGCAGGACACCCAAATCACCCGCAAGTTGAAGGAGGCTGCACAGTGGATGGACATCACGCTGCTGGATCATATCATTGTCTGCGGCGACAGCTATTACAGCTTTGCTGATGAGGGAATCATCTGAGGCAGCTAAACAATATGCCGGTAAAACGGTT
This sequence comes from Bacteroidota bacterium, assembly GCA_023399295.1. Classification (GTDB taxonomy): domain Bacteria; phylum Bacteroidota; class Bacteroidia; order Bacteroidales; family Dysgonomonadaceae; genus Proteiniphilum. The sequence goes on along the minus strand of JAEWQF010000071.1, from coordinate 36,547 downwards.
TAAACAGAAATGTGAATGCATATGAACGAAGAATTACAAGCAATACAGGATAAGATCGTGGTGATGCTCAAGACGGTCTATGACCCTGAGATCCCCGTAAACATATATGACCTGGGCATGATCTACGATGTGGATGTGGATGACTACAACAACGTCACCATCGAGATGACTTTTACCTCTCCCGCCTGTCCGGCGGCCGATTTCATCCTGATGGATGTGCAGATGAAGGTGGAGTCGGTTGAAGAGGTGAACAAAGTGGACATCAACCTTACCTTCGATCCACCGTGGGACCGTTCCATGATGAGCGAGGAGGCCCTCTTCGAGCTGGGAATGATGTGACCGGGTAATTGGGAAACTGAGTCACGTGAAGAACAATATCTATTTTCTATCGGATGCCCATTTGGGATCGCAGTTTCACACTGACAGCCGGGAGACGGAGCGACGCCTCTGTCGCTGGCTGGAGAGCGTGCGGCAGGATGCTCGGGTGATCTACCTGCTGGGCGACATCTTCGATTACTGGTACGAATACCGGGACGTAGTGCCGAAAGGATTCACACGCCTGCTGGGTAAGCTTTCCGAGTTGACCGATGCGGGTGTAGAGATTCACTTCTTCATCGGCAACCACGACATCTGGCTCACCGACTACCTCTCCGTGGAGTGCGGACTGATCCTCCACTTTGAACCGTTGATGACCGACATCGATGGGAAACGCTTTTTCCTGGCTCACGGTGACGGCCTGGGCGATGACTCCCGCTCCTTTCACCTTTTGCGCAAGATCTTCCACAGCCGTTTCCTGCGTCGCTGTTTCTCAGCTGTGCACCCGCGGTTGACCATCCCGCTGGCCCACGCCTGGTCTAACAGCAGCCGTCTCTATGGCGGGGTGCAGGAGTACCTGGGAGAGGAGAGGGAGCATCTGGTTCAATTTTCAAAAGAAACATTGAAGGAGAACCCCGACATCAACTACTTCATCTTCGGTCACCGTCATATCCTGTTGGATCTGTCCATTGCAGATGAGTCGCAGGTGATCATCCTGGGCGACTGGATCACCTATTTCTCCTATGCCGTCTTCGACGGCGAGAAAGTGAGTCTGAAACGCTGGGAAGAGTGACCCAGTTGAACAAGAGAGCGAAGAATGAATGATTTTTTATGTTGCTGATGCCGGATTAACGGCTGAGCTGCCGGAAGAAATCCCAAATCACAATCCCGGCGGTGACGGAAACATTGAGAGAATGTTTCGTGCCGAACTGCGGAATCTCGATGCAACCGTCGCAGGCATCCACCACTTCCTGCTGTACACCGTGCACTTCATGTCCGAAGATCACCGCATATTTTATCCCCATTTGCAGTGCGATATGCTCCAGTGAGAGACTTTTTTCGGCCTGCTCCACCGCATATACTTCGTAGCCATTTTCTTGCAGCTGCCGCACTGCGTTGAGCGTATCGTCACAATGGTGCCATGTTACCGAATCCTCAGCACCCAGTGCGCTTTTGTGTATCTCCGTATTGGGGGGAGTGGCGGTGATGCCGCAGAGCAGGATCTCCTCCACACGGAAGGCATCACAGGTGCGAAATACTGAGCCGATGTTGTGCTGGCTGCGGACATTGTCCAACACCACCGTGAGCGGTATCTTTTCTGCTGTCCGGAACTCCTCCACGCTGAGGCGGTTCAGTTCTTCCAGTTTTAGTTTTCGTCGGGTCATATTTTTTTTAGCTATTAGCTGTAAGCTGTCAGCATTCAGCGATCAGTTTTTAACAGAACATCAAACGTACAAACCTTCTAACGTACTAACGTACTAACATTGAGCTATTTCATCACTGCCCTGACAACGAACCAGAGGTGGTGAGCGAGGGTGGAGAACAGACCGTAGTGGTGTGCCATGATTCGGTAACGTTCCTTCAGTGATGCCTTTCTGTTACGGGTTGTCATGCCCTCTTTGAGGTAGTTGATCAGCGTCAGCCGGCTGTTGTGGATCGTTTTCGCCTTCTTCATCATGCGGATGCTCCAGTCGAAATCGGAGGAGAAGCGATATGAGAGGTTGTAGGATTCGAACAGTTCCCGTTTCACCATGAAGGCCTGGTGGCATACCACCATGCCCTGGCGGAAGCTCTTCCACCCAAGATTATCCGGTGCTTTTAGCCGCCGCATATGGAGGAAGTTGCCGGCATTGTCCACAATGGCGGTCTCACCGTAGATGATGTCGGGCGCGGAAGCATCCTCAAAGGAGCACATCATCCGCTCCACACTGTCGGCTGCAAAGAAGGTGTCGCCTGCATTGAGAAAGCAGAGATAGTCGCCCGTTGCCATCGCTGCTCCTTTGTTCATCGCGTCGTAAAGACCCTGATCCGGTTCGCTCACCCAACGCAGCCCTTCGTGGGCATGATTGTCAATCAGCTCGAGGGTGCCATCTGCCGATCCACCGTCGATGATCAGGTGCTCGATGAACGGCCAGGACTGTTCACGGACACTCTTGAGTGTCCGTTCCAGTGTGGCAGCGGCATTCCATGTGACGGTAATAACAGATAGATGTTTCATTTTCTAGCGTAAATGGCGATGAAAGGTGAAAAGAATTTGCCCTTGAATGGCCATATTTTGATCAGATAACTCAACAACCGGATCCATTTTTGTTTGCCGCTGTTTTGCGGTTTGGGCTCCAGCCAAAGCATGGGTTTACCGGTATAGGTGATGGTCACCTCACGCAACGGAAAGGTAGCCATCATCTTTTTCAACCGATCTATCTCCATGGCTTTCAGATTGTGTGCCTGAAGATTCTTCAGATCGTATCTCTTCTGCAGATACCCATTCAAACCCAGGAAATTGGGGATCAGGATCAGCAGCTGGCCTTTTTCTGTCAGCAGATCAACATGTCTTTGAATCACGTCGCGTGTATCATTAAAATGTTCAATGAATCCGGATGAAAAGGCGACATCATACTTTCTGTCAGGAATGAATTTGAAAAAATCGGACTCGATACACTGGATGCTGTTTTGCGGTAATCCGTTGATCTTCTCGAAGGTTCGTACAATGTCCAGGTTCATGTGAAAATCGAGTAGGGTGACATCGGTGATGCCATGCCTGTAGAAGTATGAGGTAAAGATGCCCGGGAAGCCGCCGATCTCAATCAGACTCTCTCCCTCGGTGAGTCGCTTGGTAAACTGTTGAAATGCTACTTTCGTGGGTGTGCGGTCATACCTGAAATTGGCCCAGTAATCATCCCAGTGTGACTGATCCGTGATTTTGTTATTCTGTTCCATAGATCTCAAGGTAACGACTGACAATTTTTTCCTGACTGTATTCTCTGATCACTTTGCTGCGCGCTTCGCTGGAGTAGCTTGCCAGGTCAAGGCTGAACAACATCTGTTCGATCCCTGCCGACAGATCATCGGCATCCTTAAATCGGGCTACATATCCATTCTCTTTGTGCGTGATCATCTCGGGTATCCCTCCCGTATCGAACCCCACACAGGGGGTACCACAAGCCATCGCTTCCATGATGGTGTTGGGCAGGTTCTCCTGTAACGAAGGGGTGACAAACAGGTCGGCGGCATTGTAGACCAGCGCCATTTGGTCAGGGTTAACCAGGCCGATGCTCCTGCTTGGCAGTGAAAGATGTTGTCCCAGTTCATTTCCCCTCTCCCCGGCGATCAGAAAGAGGATGTCGTGTGATTGACGGGCCAGGATCCTGCTGGCCTGGATCAGGTAATCCATCCCTTTTCGCGGATCGGATGCATTGACAGCAGCAAAAAGCACAATCTTCGCATGTTCCGGCAGGTTGAGTTTTCTTCTTGCTTGCTGTTTGTCCTGTGGCGTGTAATGGGTAGTATCGATGGGGTTGGGTATGGAGACCAGATTGTGATTCCGGGTAAGGGGACTTTTCTCAGCCAGCTCTTTCAGCCAGTTGCTGCATGCCACGAAGGTTATTTCACCAGCCGCATATCTCTGCTGCTTCATCAGGAAACGCCGATAGGAGAGATCTTCCTGCCCAGGTTTGGCCAGGTAAGGACAGTGTCCACAACCATTCTCATAGTGGCTGCAGCCGGCAGCATGATGGCAGATGCCGGTGAAGGACCACATGTCGTGCATGGTCCAGATCACCTTCTTCCCGGAAGCAAGGATCCTGCCGAGCTCTTTTAGGGAGAGTGTTCCCTGGTTGATCCAGTGAAGGTGGATCAGATCTGCCTCCCTGAAGAGGGGATGTTCCGTGATGGCCAACCCACTTTCGGCAGTCGATACATCAAACAGGTGCTTGCGTGAGAATCGGTTTTGAGTGAAGATGTGAGCTCTCTCAGAGAGGAAATGCCATCGATTGGAGAGGGTGCTGCCCAGCTCAATCACATGCTCGTTGTCGGACAACTTTTCGCGGACTACCATCTTCGCCTGCTGACCCTGGGCATTGAGGGCATTCATCAGTCTGTATGCTGCAATGGCGGCACCACCCCTGATATCTGATGTGCTGATGAGCAGGATTTTCATAGGATTTCAACTTCTAAAAAAACGTCTGATCCTTCGCGTCACTTTTGCCAGAAAAGAATTGGTGCGACCGTAATACCTCTCAAATGCGCTACGGGCATCCCTATTTTCCGCAATAACCTCTATCTCTGCAGGCAGTGATGTCATATGCAGATGTGTCGTGTAGATCGCATCACTCCCGCTGTGGCGTCCACTGCCATCAAAACCGATGTTTTGTACCAGCGACTTGCCGGCGTTGAGTGAAAGGATATCATTTAGGAAGAGAGTTGCATTCCAGCGGATGGCCCATGAGTCGTTCTCATTGTTGACCTGTCTGCGGAGCATTCGGGTAAAAGGATAATTCCCGTTAAAATCAAATTGCTTGCACTGTTTCTTTTGTATCAATTCAGTCAGGAGTGCCTCCCCATCGGGATTGAAGAGATCCCAGGCCCTTTTCCAGGTAGCCCAGCCCCAGCTGCCGGTCCATTTGATCAGAAAGGCATCCGGCAATTGCGGCAAAGGAAAGCAATAGCCGTGTACATGACCGATTTTCTCCTCGTTTTCATATCTCTTCAGGGCATCATTCATGAAGGTGAGGAAAAAAGGGGAGGTGATCAGGTCATCCTCCAGTACGATTACCGTCCCATACTTGTTCACCACGCGGGTAACCCCTTCGATGACGCTTTTAGCAAGACCCAGGTTGTAGGGTTGTTCCTCAATGTGGACCTTTGCAAAGCCTTTCACTGACCCGATCAGTTCGCGCACTCTTATCACATCCTCCTTGTCGGCATCACTCTTGTACCCATCGGAGATGATAAACAACTCGCTCCTGCTACTGAGATGGTTGTTGCTTAATGCTTCCAGTGTCATCCTCGTGTGTTCGGGACGATTGTAGGTGAAGAGTAGAATTGGAGATAATGACATACTCAGAATAGGGTTATGTCAGATAAAATATTTCTCTCAAACACATGCAATGCGACATCCTGTCCCACCGCTATGCCTTTGTGACTGAGGTGTTCTTTGATGGTGCTGTATGCCAGCTCCGGGTTGTTGTTGTCACCACTTAGATGGCAGAGCCAGATGTTGCGCATCGCCTCATGTACGTGGTCGGCCAGGAACTCGGCAGCCTGGCGATTGCTGAGGTGCCCCGTACCTGAGGTGATTCTGCGTTTCAGATGCCAGGGATAGCGGCCATTCTGGAGCATCTCCTCGTCGTAGTTGCTTTCGATCACCAGATGGTTTGCCTGTAATGCATACCGTGCCACCTCCTCGGTGATCCTCCCCACGTCGGTGGCCAGCGTCAGTTTCTGGCCTGCGAACTCAATGAAATAACCGGCGTTGTCGTTGCTGTCGTGTGGTACGTCGAAGGCGGTGATACGGAAATCTTCGATCTGAAAGGGGGTGCCTTTCTCAATATATCTTGCGGAGCCATTCAGCCGGTTGCTGATCATGGGGCAGTTGTCAATGCCACGGTGCACCTCCCGGGTGGCGTATACAGGGATGTACATCTTCTCACCCAGGTAACCGGCCGATTTGATATGGTCGTAGTGGTCGTGGGTGATCAGGATCGCCATGATGGAGGAGAGCTGTATCCCATGCTGAGCCAGTCGTTTTTTAATGACACGTGGACCCAGTCCCGCATCGATCAGGATGCCGTAGCGGCTGTTGCCCAGGAAGTAACAGTTGCCGCAGCTGCCACTGCTCAGGCTGAAGAAGGAGAAACGCTCCGATGGAAATAGTTCGTACTGCATAACTGGATGCAAAGATAGCAACTTTTCAGGTACGGTCACGTTTTCTACCGATCGAGAAAATCCTCAAAATAGCGGGTGATATGCTCGTGCAGGTGGACCCGGTCGGGACCCATCATGTTGTGGCCGTGGCCCGGATAGATAAACAGATCGGGATGAGTACCCGCTTTGATGCTTGCCTTCAGGAACTGGAGGGTATGCTGCATCACCACCGTGGGATCTTCATCGCCATGGATAATCAGCAGACGCGATTGCAACTCGCCGGCACGGTTTATCAGACTGCTCTCCTCATACCCTTCCGGGTTTTCCAGCGGAGTGTCCATGTAACGTTCCCCATACATCACCTCGTAGTATTTCCAGTCGATCACGGGACCACCGGCCACGCCAACCTTGAAGATGTCCGGGTAGCGAAGCAGCATGTTGATGGCCATAAAGCCACCGTAACTCCAGCCATGGATACCCATTCTGTCGCTATCCACATAGGGTAGTGACCGAAGGAAGTCCACTCCTTTCATTTGATCTTCACTTTCAGCAATACCAAGCCTACGGTGTGTCACCTGTTCGAACGCACGTCCCCGATAGGCGGTACCGCGATTGTCCATCACGAAAACGATATAACCCTTTTGTGCCATGTGGGTCTCCCACCCACCGGAACCGTAACGCCAGCGATTGTTCACCATCTGTGAGTGAGGGCCGCCATAGACATATACCACAACAGGATATCTTTTTGCCGGGTCAAAGTCTGCCGGCTTCACCATGCGATACCAGAGGTCGCTCTGCCCGTCAGCGGCCTTGAGGGTGCCATTCACCACTGTGGGCATAAGATAGCCTTTGAAGGGATCGTTGGCAGCAGCAAGTTGGGTAGCCTTCCCGGTACGGCTGTCGAGCAGGTCGATGCGACCCGGGTTGTCATGTGCGCTGTAGTTGTCAATCACAAATCGTCCTGAGCTGCTGATTTGTGCATTGTGCATACCGGGTAAGGTGGTGAGTTGCGTGATCTTGCCGCTTTTGATATTGACACTGCTGATGTGCCGGTCGATGGGAGAGGGGAGGGTGGAGAGAAAGTAAAGGTTCTCTCCCTTCTCGTCAAAGCCGGCTATTGCGGTCACCTCCCAGTTGCCGTCGGTGAGCTGTTTCAACAACCTCCCATTTTTGTTGTAAAGATAAAGATGGTTGTACCCGTTGCGCCTGCTCTGCCAAATGAACCGGTCGTTGCTGCCTCTCACAAAGAGCAGTGGGTTCTCGGGCTCCACATATTTAGGATGAGTCTCTTCAAAGAGGGTTTGAATTTTTTCGCCGGTGACACTGCAGTATTGTCTCAGCTGCATGGTATCCTGGCTCCGGTTCAGATGCGCGATATGAAGAACCGCTGCGTCGGGGCTCCAGGCGATGTTGGTGAGATAGTTGTCGGCCGGTTCACCTGTTTTGAGCCAGGTAATCTGTCGGTCATGGATGTCGTAGACGCCTACGGTCACCTGGTGACTGCTCATTCCTGCCATTGGATACTTCTCCATCTTCACCTCAGCCACCCTGGCTGAACCATCCACTAGCGGGTAATTGCTCACCATGCGTTCATCCATCCGGTAAAATGCCACTTTGTTGCCGTCGGGTGACCAGAAGATGCCCCCGGTGATGCCGAACTCGTTGCGGTGTACCGACTGTCCAGAGACAATCTCTTTGTCGCATTCGTTTGTGACACGATGCTCATTGCCCCTGCTATCGAGCAGGTAGAGGTTGTTTGTTTTGGTGTATGCCAGGTGGTGACCTGAGGGTGAGAGGGTGTGGTTCGCACTCGCCTTGGGGAAGCTGAAATAGTTCAGCACCTTTTTTTGCTTTGGATCGAAGGTGCCGATGCCTTGCCTGGTATTGAGGATGGCCACTCCTCCCTCTTCTTTCGGGAAGAAGAGACGGGTCACCTGTTGTTGTTCCTGGGTAGTATCAGCCGCAAGCTCTTTGAAAGTGAGGAGCAGCTTCCTTTTATCGCTACCAGTTGGATCGGCAAGCTCCCAGACTGAGTCGTTCATGGTGACAATCAGCTGGTTGACATGCCATTGATAGGTGGCGGGGATGCGGGGTACAAAACGTACATAATCTTTCCCGCCTGGAATCAGCTCCTCCAGGGTGAACATCTTTTTCTCCTGTGCTCCTAACTGAACTGAGAAGGCTGTCAGAGCGATGACAATTGCGGTGAGTGATCGTCGGTATAACGTCATCTGTTGTTTCTTTGTTGATATTGTTGCAGGCATGGATGTGATTTGTCAGGTGAATGTCTGTTGTGATAAACGAAGTAGGGTCAGGTGGTACTCTTCCATCATGTTGCGAACCACTTCACCGGCGGGCAGGATCTCCCGGATGTGGGAGGCAATCTGTCCGATCTCCAGCTCACCCTCCCTTAGATCGCCTTCGAAGATACCCTTTTTAGCCCGCCCGCGACCCAGCAGCTCACGAAGCTCTTCCGCAGTGGCACCCCGTTCTTCCATCTCCTGAACCTGGATGAAGAAATCATTCTTAACCAGCCGTGTGGGACTCACCTTCTTCAGCGAGAGAAGGGTGTCCCCCTCATTGAGTGCGATACAGTGCTGCTTGAAGGCCTCACTGGCAGAGCTTTCGACAGTGAGTGCGAAACGTGTGCCCAACTGCACCCCCTCAGCCCCCAGTGCGATGACCGCTGCCATTGCTGCTCCGGTAGCAATACCGCCAGCAGCAATCAGGGGCAGATCGGTGGCCGACCGTACTTGTGGTATCAGGGTGAGGGTTGTGCTCTCTTCGCGTCCATTGTGGCCTCCTGCTTCAAAACCTTCTGCAACGACGGCATCGACACCTGCCTCTGCTGCCTTGCTTGCGAAGCGGGAACTGGAGACCACATGCGCCACGATGATTCCTTCCTTTTTCAGCTTGCTTGTCCATGTCTTCGGATTGCCTGCAGAGGTAAAGACCACAGGTACTTTCTCCTCAATGACAATTTGCATGATCTCTTCTATCTGTGGATACATGAGCGGGATGTTTACCCCGAAAGGATTCCCGGTTGTTGCCCTACATTGTGTGATGTGATACCGCAACATGTCGGGATGCATCGAGCCGGCACCAATCAATCCCAACCCCCCTGCATTGCTGACTGCTGCGGCGAGTCTCCATCCACTGCACCATACCATTCCTCCCTGAATTACCGGGTGGTCGATGCCAAATAGGCGACATATTCTGTTATGAACCATCCTCATTTTTTATTTGTGATGCAAAGATAAAAGTTTCAGGTAGAATGGGGACACTTTTTCACCTTTCATCCTCTCACTTCCCATTTTTCGGTACTGCCGCGTACATTTGTAATTATTTTTATTAGCTTTGTGGGGCGTTGCCCACATTATTTTTTCCCGGGCAGTGGTTACTAATTTCATAAAAGATTTGACGAGGTTATGAATGTTCTTCTTCTTGGCTCCGGAGGCCGTGAACACGCTATCGCGTGGAATATACGCAAAAGCAGTTATCTGAACAATCTCTATATTGCACCAGGCAATGCAGGAACCGCTCAGTTGGGCACCAATGTGCCCATTGCGGTGACCGACTTTGGTGCAATGAAGCAATTTGCTTTGGAGCGTGATATTGATATGATTGTTGTAGGTCCCGAAGATCCTTTGGTGGAAGGAGTATATGATTTCTTTCGTGACGATGAGGACATCTGTCATATAGCTGTCATCGGACCCTCCAAAAAAGGAGCGCAACTGGAGGGGAGTAAGGATTTTGCCAAGGAGTTCATGTCCCGTCATCAGATTCCCACTGCGCGTTATTTGACAATTACAGCCGAAAATATTGCTGCGGGAGATGCATTCCTCGATACGCTCCCCTCACCCTATGTGCTAAAAGCCGATGGGCTCGCTGCCGGTAAGGGGGTCCTGATTGTAGAAGATGTGAACGAGGCCAAGCGGTTGCTGCGGGAGATGCTCGATGGCATGTTTGGAAAAGCAGGCAACAAGGTTGTTGTAGAGGAGTTTCTATCGGGCATCGAGTGTTCTGTCTTTGTATTGACAGATGGCAGCTCTTACAAGATACTACCTGTTGCCAAGGATTACAAGCGTATTGGAGAGGGGGATACCGGACTCAATACCGGAGGCATGGGTGCTGTCTCACCTGTGCCATTTGCCGATGAGCTGTTTATGGAAAAGGTGCGGACCCGTATTGTGGAACCTACCATTGCGGGGTTACGCGATGAAAAGATAGAATACAAGGGGTTTATTTTTCTGGGTTTGATCAGGGTGGAGGGAGAGCCGAAGGTGATTGAATACAATGTACGCATGGGTGATCCGGAGACGGAGGTGGTGATGCCTCTGATCAAGTCCGATCTACTCGATCTATTTATTGGGGTCACTACAGAGACACTCGACCGTAAGAAACTGGATATTGACGACCGCACCGCAGTCACGGTGATGATGGTCTCAGGGGGTTATCCCGGATCCTATGAAAAAGGAAAAGAGATACTGGGTCTGGGAGAGGTAACCGATAGCATTTTATTTCATGCGGGCACCCGCCTGGAGCAAAACCGGATCGTCACCAACGGTGGTCGCGTGTTGGCTGTCACCTCCTATGGGCGAAGCATGGATGAAGCCCTGGAGCGTTCCTACCGGTCCATCTCGCGGATCTGTTTTGAACAGTGTGCCTTCCGCAGGGACATTGGTTTCGACTTGCGATAAGACTCACCCAAATTTCCTTTTCCAATTATGTCCTCATCTCTCCTCACCTTCCGGAGAACCTTTGTAGAGGGTCGTTTCGTTACTTTTCCCTCGGTATTGGTAGTCCTGGTGTTGCGGTTGCTCCTTTTCATCAATAACCGCATGGAGCCGGAGGTCTCACCTGGTGCCGGTTACTTGTGGAAATATGCGGCTCCTCTTTTCGTAGATCCAGTGATCTCACTTGTTGTCTCCACACTGGCCGTGCTGTTGATTGCATGGCTGATCAGCAGGATGAACAACCGGTTCGCATTGATTCGCACTCGAACAAATCTGCCATTTCTCGCCCCGTTGTTGCTGATGAGTCTTCATCCCTGTTTTCTGGTGATGACACCCGCACTGGCAGCGGTGATCCCGGTGTTGTTGGCTTTTTTCCCGTTGTTGCAATCATACCAGAAGCAGGATGCCTATCTCTATTCATTCCGTTCGGGTGTGTTGGTAGCGATTGCTTCTCTCATTCACATTGGCGCTTTGGCAGTTGTACTCCTCTGGTGGAGGGGTGAACGTTCCATGCGGGGACCCCAGTCGCGGGCACGTCTCTCCTATTTCTTCGGCTTTCTGTTGGTAGGATTTTCGTTCTTCTCACTTGCATACCTGCTGGATGATCTACCCGGCATCCTGCAACCTTTCCGGTTCTTTGTTGCTGTTTCATTGCCAACACTCCCCGATTATTCCGTTGTGGAGTGGGTTGGTTTGTTGCTTGTATTCCTCTTTTTTCTTGCCAACATGATCCTCAGTACCCGTGTTTTCTTTCGCGATAAGGTGCTCACTCTTACATTGATGAGGTTCATTGTCTACCTGATCGTATTTTTATTGCTGCTACAGATTGTCTATTGGAACAGTACCCTTTTCTTTTTCACCCTAGCCCTGGTGCTCATCTCCTATCTGAACGCCTACTATCTTACCCGTACAAACGCAAAGAGCGGTGTCTGGCTTGCATACATCAACCTATCCTTGATGCTCCTTTTCTATTTATCCCATTTTAGTCTGTTTCAACAGCTCATTGGTTGAAACATTTTTGCTCTCCTCGCTGTTAAATGTATGAGAATCATCTATTCAGGATTACAGGGGGTAATCCGGAGATGAATCACGCGATACTTAAAATGATGGAGGAGCTAATGATGAAAAGAATGTTATCTGATGCACTCAGCCTCTTGTTGTTGTTGCTCATGTTTGGGGGATGCGGCAGCACACAGACGGCACTGGAGAAAGAGAGGTTGGCTCTGGAGGTGCAGCATGCCGTGGAGCAGTCATCTTTCCTATTCAAGGCCACTTATGCCTACCCCGTCGGTTTCCGGCCTGTTTACCTCTCACCCTATTATGATGTCACAGTGTCACCCGATACCGTGAAGGCATTTCTGCCCTTCTACGGACGTGCTTACCGCGCCCCCGTTGATCCCAGAGAAGGTGGTTTTCAGTTTACAAGTACCGATTTCACCTACCGGTATCGTCCAGGAAAACGGGATGGGAATTGGATCGTACACATCACGATTCTGGATATGGACCGACCCGTGACGTTCAGTTTTGATGTCTGGGATAACGGATCATCGCGCCTGGTAGTGAACGATTTCAACCGACAGTCCATCTCTTTTCAGGGAGATGTGGGCAGCAGGGAAGAGAAGAAAGAGTAAGCAGGTTGTCACTAACGACTATACAACACAAAACTCCACCTGTTGGAGTGGAGTTTTTGTGTTGTAGTCAGAATTTTTTAAAACAGTTCTCTCAGGCTTACCGGGAGATAGAAGGTGTCGTTCTTGTCGATGTAGACAACCACTGATCCGATGTCGAATGGCTTGCCATTCTTATTTGCCACGGAAGAAAAGGCGGGTATCTCCAGTCTTGCATTGCCTTTCTTCACCATCAACACCGGGATGTTTGGGTTGTCCCTGTTGATGGAGTAGCTTGCCCCTTTAAAAACCTCGGTGTGCTTCACAAAGATCCTGTCGGTGATCTCGTCAAGGGTGCGCGTCAAGCCGCTCACCTTTTGCAGGTATTGGTTCAGCTCGGTGTTGCGCATGTTGCCCCGTGGCACATCACCCTGGGGGTGGTAAGCTGCCATCAGGACCTCTTCTCCGGTGTGGCTGCCAGAGGTGAAACCAAAGCAGCTCCGGCTGTTGATGATCTTCACAATGTTGTGGGTTAGATTCTCGCTTGTCCCAACCTGTGTATAGTCGCTCTCCTTGTAATTCTTGGAAGAGTAGAGCAGTGATAACTCCTCATCGGTGATTTCAATGTCTGTATAAGCTTTGAAAACAGCCTTGAACTCTTCCGGTTTGGAATCGATGAGGATCGATTCCAGTGCAGAAGCACTGATTTTTATTCTTGAAACTGCTTCGAATATCTCCCCGATACCGAGAGTGCCGGAACCGCCACATTCTCTCGTGCCGATGGTGAGGCCACTGTTGCCATGGTCAGAGAGGACCACCACAGCTGTATTGCCATCCTTTTCTGCAAACGCCATTGCCTTGCCCACAGCTTCGTCAAAAGCGAGGTATTCGTCAATGATGGTGGGCACATCGTTGGCATGTGCTGCCCAGTCCACCTGACTGCCTTCAACCATCAGGAAGAAACCGTTTTCGTTGCGTGACAACACATCCAGTGCTTTCTCTGTCATCTCAGCCAATGATGGGATTGCATCCGGGTTCCTGTCAATGTTATAAGGAAGTGCACTGTTCTGAAACAGGGCCCACACTTTGCCATCCCCATCGTAATTGATCAATTGGTTCTTGTCGTTCTGAATCAATGTGGTCCCGGTGGCTTCCAGGTGCTTTTTGATGTCGGGTGTGATGTGCCTGTTTCCGCCACCAAACATCACATCGAGGTTCTGGTACGCAATTTGTGGAGCAATCGCCTTGTAATTGCCTCTTTTATAGTGATGGGCTGAGAAATCGGCCGGTGTGGCATGCGTGAACTCACTGGTGACTACCAGTCCCACCGCTTTTTTCTGTTCGATCTTCAACGCTTCCAGGATGGTTGTTGCAGGTTGCCAGGTACGAGCGGCATCGACCGGGTAGAGGTCATTGTCGGAGACTTCGGGATGAATGGCTACATTCCCCTCCTGCTGCAGTACTCCCGTGGCATAGGTAGAGCCTGTGGGAGCTGAGTCGCCAATGGGTGCGTTTGATGAGAAGGTGGTGACTGTACCGGTGAAATAGGGATCAATGTGCAAACGGTCACCCATGCCGTTGTAATATTTAAACCAACGGGCGGATGAATAGACTCCAATAGAGGTCCCATCGGGTATCATGACGATGAGGTTCTTTACCGGCCTCACTTCTGAGGCAAAAAGTACTGTTGACGAAATCAGCAGCAAGAAGAGGAATATAATTTTTCGCATATCTCAAAATGGTTTTCTACAAAAAAACACCCAAAGATACAAAATGTTGTGCACCATATGGTGAAGAACTTATATTTAATTGTTTCGTAACATTCCCGGCAGCTGGAAAATGGCATTATTTTCCTATCTTTGTCTCAATTGAAAATGAGTGTATGGGCAAAGAAAAACCACTGATCCTGGTCACCAACGACGACGGATACCAGGCAAAGGGAATAAAATCGCTGATTGAGGCGATGAAGGGATTGGGAGAGATCGTCGTTTTTGCACCCGACTCACACCGATCGGGTATGTCGAGCGCCATCTCTACTTCACAGCCATTGCGGGCACGAGTCTATCATCGGGAGGAAGGGCTAACCGCCTACAGCTGTAACGGTACACCTGTCGACTGTGTGAAGCTGGCACTGAACGAGTTCATGCCGCGCAAGCCTGACCTGCTGGTATCGGGAATTAACCACGGCTCCAACGCTGGTATCAGCGTCATCTACTCGGGTACGGTGGGTGCAGCCATCGAGGGATGCATCTTTGAGGTTCCCTCCATCGCCTTCTCACTCTGTGACTTCTCACCCGATGCCGATTTCACGGTGACCGCTTCACTGGCATACAGGCTGGCTGCCGAAGTGTTGGAGAAGGGATTGCCAAGAGGTATTTGTCTGAATGTGAATGTGCCACCGGGCGAGATCAACGGTGTGCGGATGACTACCCAGACCGAGGGGAAGTGGGTGAATGAGTACCAGCGGGCGAAAGATGGATCGGGAAGAGATGTATTCTGGATGACCGGCAACTTCGAGAACTGGCAGGCCGACAACGAGGACAACGATGAATGGGCACTGGACAGGGGGTATGCCGCCGTGGTGCCGGTGAAGATTGACATGACGGCCTATGATTTTCTGCCGGAACTTAAAAACTGGCGCATTTAGAATGAAATACTACATCATAGCAGGAGAAGCATCGGGCGATCTGCATGCATCGAATCTGATGCGATCGTTGTTGAAACAGGATCCGACGGCGCAGTTCCGTTTTTTTGGTGGTGACTTGATGGAGCAGGTCGCAGGCACACTGGTGAAGCATTACCGTGAGATGGCCTACATGGGGCTGCTGCCAGTGCTGCTTCATGCCCCTGCAATCTTACGCAATCTCTCGTTTTGCAAAAGCGATATCGCCAGTTTTCGTCCCGATGCGGTAATACTTGTCGACTACCCCGGTTTCAACCTGAAGATCGCGAAGTATGTAAAGCAACGGCTCGGCATCCCTGTGTTTTACTATATCTCTCCCAAGGTATGGGCATGGAAGGAGTACCGGATCCACGCTTTAAAAAAGTATGTGGATGAGATGCTCTCCATTCTCCCTTTCGAGGTCGATTTTTACCGGCGACATCATTATCCGGTGCATTACGTGGGCAATCCCACCGTCGATGCGGTAGCACAACGGACCCACAAGAGTGAGACATTCAGTCAGTTTTGTGCGGATAACGGACTGGAGGAAAAGCCGGTGATCGCTTTGCTTGCCGGCAGCCGCAAGCAGGAGATTCGCAACAACCTGCCCCCGATGCTGGAAGCAGTGAAAGGTTTTGCCGATGGCTATCAGTTCATTGTCGCGGGGGCACCCGGTATCGATCCCTCATACTACAAACCATATGAGAAAGGGTTCCCCCAGGTGAAGGTGCTCTTCGGTCAGACCTACCGCATACTGGCACAGTCGGAGGTGGCTCTGGTCACTTCCGGCACTGCCACGCTTGAGACCGCGCTGCTCAATGTGCCACAGGTGGTCTGCTACCGTACCTCGTTGCCGCGGCTCACCTATTTGGGTTTTAGACTTCTGCTGCATACACCCTTCATCTCGCTTGTCAATCTGATCTGCAACAGCGAGGTGGTGAAAGAGCTCTTCGCAAAGAGGTTCACGGTGGATAATATCCGCAGGGAACTGCATCAGTTGTTGCATGTACAGAGCTACCGGAACAATATGCTGGCAAACTACCGGGAGTTGCAGGAAAAGCTTGGAGAACCCGGTGCTTCTGAAAGGGCAGCAGGGGTGATCCATCGTTGTATGCTACAGTGACAGCACTTCATTGCGGGTGTAACAGATACAGTGTGGATCAATTGCCGGAAAATATAAGAAGCAATCCGTTTATTCTTTCGCATTTTTTCTTTTCTTTGTAACACGCTTAAATCAGAATATATGAAGGTAGGGATTCTCACTTCGGGCGGCGATGCGCCCGGCATCAACGCCACCATACGGGGCGTGGGTAAAACAGCCATCAACAACTACGGCATGCAGGTGATTGGTATCCAGAACGGATTCTCCGGCCTGCTCTATAAGGATGTCGTCGAGCTCACCGATCAGTCGCTCTCCGGTATCCTGAACATGGGAGGCACCATCCTGGGTACAGCCAGAGAGAAGGTATTTCGCAAGATGATCAACTCACCCGACGAGAAAGATCGTGAGCAGATTAAGAATGCCTACCAGGAACTGGGGCTTGATTGCCTGGTCTGCATCGGCGGAAACGGTACGCAGCGAACCACCTGGATGCTCTCAGAGCTGGGTCTGAACGTGGTGGGTATCCCCAAGACTATCGACAACGACATCTACGGCACTGATGTCACCTTTGGGTTTGATACGGCCGTCAACATTGCCACTGATGCGATCGACCGGCTGCACTCCACCGCCAGCTCCCATCGCCGTGTCATGGTGATTGAACTGATGGGGCACCACGCCGGTTGGATCACCCTTTATGCCGGCATGGCCGGGGGAGCCGATATCATCCTGTTGCCTGAGTTGGGCTACAACATGAAGGTGGTTATCGAGAAGATCAAGAAACGGATGGAGCTGGGAAAAGCCTACTCCATCGTGGCAGTGGCTGAAGGGGTCGAGGTGCCCACAAAAGAGAAGCCTGCCATCTATTTTGCGCGTGAAATACAGGAACAGACCGGGTACGAGACCCGTGAAACGGTGCTGGGTTACATCCAGAGGGGGGGATCACCCTCTCCTTACGACCGCAACCTGGGTACCCTGCTGGGAGGACATGCTGCCGCGCTGATCCACGAAGGACGTTACGGACGGATGGTGGCCAAGCTGGGCAGCCAGATCTCCGATGTACCACTCTCGGAGGTTGCCGGCAAGCTGAGTCTGGTGACACCTGACTCCGACCTGGTGGTACAAGGCAGGAGAATGGGAATATCGTTTGGAATAAGGTAATAAAAAAGGCACTGTAAAGTGCCTTTTTTCTACCTACAACTGAGTTGTGTCCTCCTCTTCCTCGGGATTCTCAGGCTTTGCTGTTTCACCCACTGTTGTCTCCAGCAACACCTGCTGCAGCTCATTGCTCTCACGCAGTTTCTTGATGGCCATCTTGGCAGCCATCTGGTGCGATTCCTTCTTGGAGTAACCTTTACCGGACCCCACTTCAATGCCGGCTACCCTGGCACAGGAGAAGAAGACCGGATTGTTTTGGGCATCGTAGGATGACTCGGTCACCTCAAACGATACCTCCACCTTGTTCTTCTGTCCCCACTCAATGAGGCGCGACTTGAAGTCTACTTCGCTCTTGAGCACCTTCTCCATGTTGATGTGCTGCTTGATAAGAGTTTCATAAACAAAATGCTTTGCCACCCGGTATCCCTGATCCAGATAGATGGCCCCAATCAAAGCCTCCAGGGCATCGCCATAAATATTGGTGTTGTGTGCCAGGTTACGCGTGGAGGAGACGATCAGTTTGTCGAGTCCCAGCTCGATGGCTATCTTGTTGAGGGTCTCCCGCTGCACGATGCGTGAACGGGTACTGGTGAGAAACCCCTCTTTCTTGTGGTCAAACTGCTTGTAGAGGATATCTGCCACGATCGCATCAAGGATGGCGTCGCCCAGGAATTCAAGCCGCTCGTTGTTCACCCATTTTCCTTTGCTCGATCGGACGGATGAAGAGCGGTGTGTCATCGCTTCCCGGTAGAGATCAATCCAGTCGGGATAGAATCCCAGCACCTTGTAAAATGTAAGATAAGGCTCCTTCCCCTTGCGCGGGAGAGCCTTTACTCTTTTGACAAATCTTCTTAACACACTACTGGTTGTATTGCTTGAGAATTACACTTGCGTTGTGTCCTCCAAAGCCAAAAGTGTTCGATAACGCAGCTCTTATCTCCCTTTTTTGAGCTTTGTTGAATGTGAAATTTAACCGGTAATCAATCTCGGGATCCTCATCCCCCTCGGTGAAGTTGATGGTGGGGGGAACCACCTGGTCGCGAATGGCCAGGATGGTGAGCATAGCCTCCAGTGCTCCCGCTCCTCCGAGCAGATGACCCGTCATCGACTTGGTGGAACTGATGTTCAGCTTGAAGCTCTGCTCGCCGAAAACATCAAGAATCGCTTTTGATTCTGAAATATCACCCACCGGGGTAGATGTACCGTGTACATTGATGTAGTCGATCTGGTCGGGAGTCATCTCGGCATCCTCCAGTGCATTGCGCATCACCAGCTTTGCACCCAGTCCCTCCGGATGGGAGGCGGTGAGGTGATAGGCGTCGGCCGACATGCCACCGCCCGCAACCTCCGCATAGATGGTGGCACCCCGTGCGATGGCATGCTCCAATTCCTCGAGGATCAGCGCCGTACCTCCTTCACCGATCACAAATCCGTCGCGGCTGGCGCTGAAAGGACGTGAAGCGGTCTGGGGAGAGTCGTTACGGGTGGAAAGGGCATGCATGGCATTGAACCCGCCCACTGCAGAAGGGCTGATGGTAGCTTCCGCACCACCGGTGACGATGGCGTTTACTTTCCCGAGGCGTATCAGGTTAAAGGCATCTACAATGGCGTTGGTGGAAGAGGCACAAGCCGAAACGGTGGCGTAGTTGGGCCCTCTCAGTCCATAAATCATAGAGATATGCCCTGCGGCGATATCCGCTATCATTTTCGGAATGAAAAAGGGATTGAACTTGGGTCCCCTCTCCTTGTTCAGAAAATATTCTGCTACCTCATCCTCAAAGGTCTTGATGCCGCCGATACCGGCCGAAAAAATCACTCCGATGCGGTCCAGGTTCTCCTTCTCCAGGTCGAGCGCGGAATCTCTCATCGCATCCGAAGCCGCCTTGATGGCCAGCTGCGTATAGCGGTCGTACTTCCTGATCTCCTTGCGGTCGAAGATATCCCCGGGATTGAAATCCTTCACTTCACAGGCGAACTGTGTCTTGAAGAGGGATGCATCGAAATGAGTAATAGGCCCGGCACCGCTTTTACCTGCCAGGGCGTTCTCCCAAGTGGTCTGAACGTCGTTCCCCAGAGGTGTAATCGCTCCCAGGCCTGTTACTACTACTCTCTTTAACTCCATGTAAGGACGAATTATTTCGCGTGTTGTTCTACATAGGCCACAGCATCTCCTACAGTAGAGATCTTTTCTGCCTGGTCATCCGGGATGGAGATGTTGAATTCCTTCTCGAATTCCATGATCAGCTCTACCGTGTCGAGAGAATCAGCGCCCAGATCATTGGTGAAGCTGGCGGTTTCAGTTACTTCAGACTCTTCAACGCCCAATTTGTCAACAATAATCGATTTCACTCTTTGTGCTACTTCAGACATAACTTTCGATATTAATTAATAAATAAAAATATTATTCCTACATTTGCGTGTGCAAAGTAACGCATTTTTTCTCTAACTGTGCAAACAAATGTCGATTTAATTCCAAATAATTGCACAAAAACCCTTTTTATGTGCAGTTATTAACTTCTTTTTATGATCCGACTCGCTCTTTTTGCCTCCGGTAGTGGCAGCAATGCTGAAAATATTGTCCGATACTTCCACAACAGGGAGGATGTCGAGGTCTCACTCATTGTTTCCAACAAAGCCGATGCCTATGTGCACAAACGCGCCAGGTATCTGGGGATACCCTCTCATACCTTTAATCGTGAGGAATTTATTGAGGGTAAAGAGGTTCTGGATCTATTGCGGCGCGGCCGGATTGATTTCATTGTACTGGCCGGTTTTCTGCTGAAGGTCCCACCGGCACTTCTGGATGCTTACCCCAGACGGATTGTCAATATCCATCCCGCCTTGTTGCCCATGTATGGTGGAAGAGGCATGTATGGTGACCGGGTACATCTTGCTGTAGTGGAAGCAGGTGAGAAGGAGTCGGGAATCACCATTCATTATGTGAATGAGGAGTATGATGAGGGTGCCATCATCTTCCAGGCTCGCTGTGATCTGCTTCCGGGTGATACTCCTGAAGAGGTGGCCAGCAGGGTGCATGCATTGGAATATGCCCATTACCCTGAGGTGATCGATGCGCTGCTTAAAAAATTGAATAACTGAAACAACGGTTTGATAAATAATCGTATCTTTGCACTTCCATTTGCGGTCGTGGCGTAATTGGTAGCCGCGCCAGACTTAGGATCTGGTGCCGAGAGGCGTGGGGGTTCGAGTCCCTTCGGCCGCACAACAAACTCCCCTGAGGATTATTCCCCGGGGGAGTTTTTTTGATGAAAACAGGTATCCCACACCCCCTCATCAAACCTGTTTGTCAGACAGTTTGTGCGAGGAGCGGCAAGCAGCCTCTCATGCATTGTATTTACTTGGAGAACTTCCAAATTGCTTCTTAAAGCTTGCCGAGAAATGGGAAAGTGTGACGAATCCGGTCATGTCAGCCACCTCGGAGATGTTGTATTTCCCCCCTGAAAGAAGTTCTGCTGCACGGTTCAGTTTGTAGGTTTTGAAGAACAGATTCGGATTTTCACCCGTCAATCCTTTTACCTTGTTGTAGAACTTGGTGCGCGATATTTGCAGCATCTCGGTCATGCGGGTGATGTTCAGCTCGGGGTTGGACAACTCCATCTCCATCAGTTGGTAGAGCTCGGTCATGAAGGCATTGTCCTGTGGCGAAAGCACATTCTCGGTGATTCGCTCTGTTTTGGTCGTTTTCACCAGCAGGCTGCGGATTTTCTCCCTGTTGCTGAGCTGCGATTTGAGCAACGCCAGCAGGTAGTTTGGATCAAACGGTTTGGTGACATAGGCATCCGCTCCCGTGTTTAGACCCTCCACCTGATCTTCTACCGTCGCTTTGGCGGTAATCAGTACCACGGGAATGTGACAGAGCTGGATGTCTTCTTTGATCATGCGGCACAGCTCGATGCCGCTGTTTCCCGGCATCACAATATCGCTCAACACCAGATCTGTCTCTTTCTCCTGCAGTGACTTGTAGGCACTCACGGCATCAAACCGGCAGGTGACATTGTATTGTCCCTGCAACAGTGATCTGAGGTAGTGGATGATTTCAGTATCATCATCCACAACCAGTATGGATGGCAAGTCATCTACTGATTGACCCTTATACTGAAATGACACTTGCTCATCGGTCTGTATGGGGAATGCTTCATCCTGTGTTTCAGGGTTGGTCTCTTTTTCGTCAGCAGCATAGGCATTGTCTCCCACCGGCAGGATGTAGACAAACAGTGCTCCCGTGCCCTCCGGCCTATTCATCGCCCTGATATAACCATGGTGAAGTTCTGTCAGCCGGCGTGCATAATACAACCCGATTCCTGTTCCCCAGTTGTAGGTTCCCTGAGCATGTTCATTCATCTGGTAGTAACGTTCGAAGATCATCTCCAGCTGGTCTTCGGGTATGCCCATGCCTGTGTCGGAAACAGATATTTTGATGTATTCCGAACTGATGTCTCGTTCGGTAAGTGGAAACAGGTTCATTGCCTCCCTGCGTGAAATCACATCAAATGCAAGCTCTATCTGCCCGCCGCTGGATGTGAACTTCAAAGCGTTGGAAATCAAATTCCCGGTGATCTTCTCGAATTTGCTCAGATCCAGCCATGTGAGGAAGGAGTCATCCAGTCCGAAGGTCTTGAATTTAATCCCCTTGTAATTTGCATTCACAATGAACAACTCTACCAGGTGATTCAGCTCCGAGATGATCTCAGTGCGACGCACTTTCAATCTCAGTGTATCGTTTTCAAGTTTGTTGAAATCGAGTAACTGGTTGACCAGTGTCAGCATCCGGTTGACACTCCGCTGAATGATGTGTAGCAACTGCCTGGATGGATCCGGGATGGAAGGATCATTGCACAATTGAGAGACTGGACCCGATATCAGGGTAAGTGGTGTGCGGAACTCGTGGGAGATGTTGGCGAAGTAGCTCATGTTCATCTTGTTGGTTCGATGTTCCTGTTCTTTTTCCTCTTCTGCCTTTCTGATTTGTTGTTTGTTTTGTCTGATTCCGTTGTACACCCGGATGATTCCTAAAATAATCATCAGCGCCACAAAGAGATAAATGGCATACGCCCACCAACTGGCCCAGGGAGCGGGTTTAATCCTGATTACAATGGCGTTGTCCGTTTCCAGGATGCTCTTGTCGTTGTTTGAGATCCGTACTTTAAAGGTGTATTTTCCGGCAGGCAGGTTGGAGTAAATTGCTTCACGGTTGTTGCGGGCATCGATCCAGAGGTTGTCGAACCCTTCCATCATATAGAAGTAGTGTACCCGTTCATATTCTGCATAATCGAGGGCTGCAAACGAGATGGAAAAGCTGTTGTGGGTGTGTTTCAGATGGATGTCGGGATTGTGCCGGAGGCTTTTGTTGATGATCTCCTGTTGCAATGGGGAGACAAGCTGGTTGTGTATTTTCAGGTCTTCGAACAGCAAGGGGATATTTCTCTTGGGAGTTGCTTCTATGGGATTAAAGATTGTCATCCCATGGGTCCCGCCGAAGATGATTGTTCCATCATCCATCTGACAGGATGAGCGCTCGTTGAACTGATTGCCTCCAATGCCATCGGTTTTGAAATAACTGAAGAATTTGTTGTTCGTGCGGTCATATTTGCTCAGGCCAAACAGGCTGCTTACCCAGATATTCCCCAGCTTGTCTTCCTGAACGGCCGATATGTCGGTACTGGTGGTGTGCTCCATCCGTTCCAGGGTTTTAGTCGTGCGGTTGTATCTGAGTAATCCGTTGGCAATGGTGCCGATCCAGATCTCACCCATTGAATCTTCGTACAGACAGATGGGTATGAATGTGGATCGTTTGATCTGAGGGGTCACATCGATCTCTTCCACGTCCCAGGTGTCAGGATCGATGATGCGTGGATTGTGGGGAAAAGAGGCGACCATGATCTCTCCGGTTGAGAGGGTGATTACCGAGGAGGTGAACGTGAAGGAAAGCGGATATAGCATCACCTTCTCGAACGCCTGGTTACCTTTTCGCAATGCATAGATATTCTCATTGCTGCATCCCGCCCAGATGGTGCCGTTCCGATCCTGACTCATCTCGTGTGTGAGACCGGGTAACGAGTAGGTTATCAACTCACGAAGCAGGTGGTTTTTTTCATCATACTTGCAGCAGATCAGCTTATAGGTTGATATCAGCCATATCTGGTTTTCATTGTCCACAAAGACAGACCTCACCTGGTTGGGGAAGTATCTGTTCTCCGGAAAGAACTGCCGGGTCTCGATGGATTGGATGGTGCCGTTTTTTATGTTGTACACGAAAAGGCCATTCAACGAGGTCGTGATCCAGAGGTTGTCATCTTTCCCCCGCTTCAGAGAGATGATCGATTTTTTTTCCATGAATTTCCGCAAGTAGTTGTTCTCATTGAACCGCTCCTTATACCGGTAACTGGTTACAAAGCCCTGGTCGGAAGAGCCGATCCAGAGGTTTTGCTGTGAATCGGTGAACATGGTAGTGATTTGAAAGGCAGGTGGCTCGAACGGAAAACCAATCTCATCCTGTGAGATCACCCTCTCCTCCGAATAGTGATAGAGGTAGACACCATTCTGCGTGTTGATCAGCAACGATGAATGGTTGTAGGGATGGATGAGATTGATCACAGCCTCCGATAATTGGGGGTGCCGGGCAATCGCCTCCGGGATCTCCTTGTAACGCCCGGTACCGGTATCCAGGATGGAAAGCCTGTTGTAGGAAGCCAGCCACAGCTCACCATTGTCGCGGAGATAGGTATATTGGGTCTGCTGATCTTCCCTGTCGAACGACTGTATCAGTTCCATTGTCTGCAGATCGAAGCATCGGATCAATCCGGCATTGATAGCCCATAGCTGGTTGGATCCATCGATAAATACGTTGAATGTGAAGGTGTTGTTGTGAAACATGTCGGGTATGACGACCTTGAATCTCTCCTCCTCCGGTATGTATTCACAGATCTCGAAACCCATGTTCAGAAAGATTCGTCCCTCCGCACCTTCCACTATTTGCAACGCATACTGGCTCTTGCTCTCGATGGGAATGCGACGGAAACAGTCCTGCTCCGTATAGAGACATGTTCCGTTGACGGTGGCAATCCAGATGCGTCCTCCGGAGTCACAAAGAATGTCTTTCACCTGGTTGTCGCTGATACTCAGTGAGTCGTCGCTGTTGAAGTACTGATGGTACTCATAGGCATTGAACTTGTTCAATCCCCTGAAGGTGCCAATCCAGATATGGCCGAACTCGTCTTCGGCGAATGCGCTGATTTGCTGATTCGAGATGTCATTGCTGATGGCATGGCTTGACTTGGCCTCCAGTTCTTTTTTCTCGGTGTTGCAGGAGAGCAGGGCGAGACAGAAAATTGACAGGAGTGCCTTAAAAAGTATGGCGGTGTGTTCGTTCATTTTGAATCTGGTTGGTGTTTTTCTGACATCCAAAAGTACACTATTATTTCAGTTTTTTTAGGAGTATATGGGTTAAACCGATGCTGTTTTAAGATAAGTTGGCTAAATAGATAAACTTTTGAACAAATAGAACAGCCAGGATGATTGAATCGGATACTATTGTGAACGCATCAGATAATCGTTCTTTGAAAGAATGGATAACATTGCAATGTGAAATCATGACATAGCTTATCTCAACATGTCGTGTTGTTGACCCTGTATGGTATGATATCAATTGAGATCCCTTTAAATATGATTAACAAATCTAGTAAATTAAAAACAATGATGAAAGACAATTCGCTAAAAGGGTTGATGCTGTCAGTAATTTTTCTGATGCTGACCCTTACCTCCTTGTTGGCACAGCAGCCTACAGTAGTGAAAGGCAAGGTGGTAGATGACCAGTCTGAAGCAATGATTGGTGTGAGTGTGTTGGAAAAGGGTACCAGCAATGGGACTGTGACCGACTTGAATGGCAATTATCAACTATCGATCCATGAAGGCGCAACATTGGAATTCTCCTTCATCGGGTTTGTCACCCAGCAACATGTCGTTCGCGGTGAGACACTGAATGTATCACTGCAAGAAGATACACGCACACTCGATGAACTGGTGGTTGTGGGTTATGGTGTACAAAAGAAGAGTTCACTCACCGGCGCTGTCTCTTCTGTCAAATCGGAGGATATGGAAGCCAGAACAATTACACGTGCCGAGCAGGCCCTTCAGGGTAAAACGGCCGGTGTCCAGGTACTGAGTGCATCTGCAAGGCCTGGAGCCTCTCCTTCGGTACGCATCCGTGGTGTCAGTTCCAATGGTTCAAGCGACCCGTTGTATGTGGTTGACGGACGTATTGCCGCTGACATTGGAGGCATTGACCCGAATGACATCGAGTCGATGGAGGTGTTGAAAGATGGTGCTTCGGCAGCCATCTATGGTGCGGCTGCAGGCAACGGTGTGGTGCTGATCACCACCAAGAAAGGGAAAGGTTTCGGCAAGATATCCTATAATCTGCAGCATACCTCACAAAGCCTGGCACGGGTGCCGGAGGTGATGAATGCCCAACAGTACAAGGAGTATTTCATTGAGTCGGGCAAGATTGCGGAAGGTGCCTTCAACATGTATTGGGATGGCAAAACCGATATCCGTTGGGCAGATGTCGCATTCGAGAAGAGCTCCATGATCCGCCACAATCTCACTTTCCAAGGTGGCAATGAAGGTGGATCATTCTATCTGTCGCTCTCAAACCTTCAAAACGATGGCATGGTGGTGGGCGATTCCGACAACTATGAACGGTTGACAGGGATGATCAATGCTACTTGGAGAATTAAACCCTGGCTCGAGGTGGGTACAAACAACCAGATCGAACATTACAAGGTACAGTCAGTTGCGGAAGGTTCTGAATATGGAAGCTTGTTGTTGTCGGTGCTGCAGCTTGATCCTTTGACACAACCGCTCTATCCCATCAATAACCTGCCCGAGCACATGGCAACAGTCTATGCACAGCATCCCAATATGCTGGGTGACGGCAACGGCAACCTCTACGGCATCTCTCCCTTCACCGGCAATGCGGAAGCGATCAACCCGCTGGCGATGCGTGATCGCTCCTTCACCCAAAACAGAGGGTACAACATCAATGGTACCACCTATCTGAACATGACACCGGTGAACCACCTGACACTCACCTCAAGGTTGGGTTATCGTCTCTCCTCTTCCTCTTCCTACGGCGTGGGACACGACTATTATTACCACGGCACCGCAAAACAGGACTATATCCAGGTGAATGCCTCCGACAACAGCCCCACTTACTGGCAGTGGGAGAACTTCCTGAACTACAACCGCGCTTTCGGCAAGCACGACATGACCCTCATGCTTGGTACCTCCTATAGTGAAAGCCGCAGCTTCGGCGTGAGTGGCAACAAGCGGGGTGACGACCAGAATCTCGGATTTCTCCAGGATGATCCACTTTTCTGGTACTTTGCCTATGCCACTTCCGATGCGGCCAAAGATGTGTCGGGTGGAGAACCCAACTATTCCCGCAAGCTGGCTTACTTTGGCCGTTTGAATTACGACTATGAAGGCAGATATCTGGCTCAGGCTTCACTGCGTGCCGATGCTGCCGACCTGTCGGTATTGCCGAAAGCCAAACGGTGGGGGTATTTCCCTGCGCTCTCTGTGGGATGGGTGGTTTCTCAGGAACCCTTCATGGAGGATACGGATGATTGGCTGACACACCTGAAGTTTCGCGCCAGCTGGGGACAAAACGGTTCAACCGCATCCCTGGGCGGATATCGTTGGAACGTCTCTGTAGGCTCCACGGGCCACCTGGCAGTGGGTGACAACAACAACTTCTATTATGTGAATGGGTATGCCCCCTCGGCTACCGGCAACGATCAGCTTAAATGGGAGACATCTGAACAGACCAACATCGGGATCGATGCCCGTTTCCTGAAAAATCGCCTCTCCGTTTCAGCCGATTACTTCAACAAAGAGACGAAAGACCTGATCGTCTCGGGGATCAAAGCCTCTACCGTGGTAGGGAACACCTTCTCACCGGTTAATGCGGGGAACATCACCAACAGGGGTATTGAGCTTGAACTGGGATGGCAGGATCGCATCGGCGACTTCACCTATGGCATCCGTGGCAACGTTGCCACCCTGAAGAACAAGGTGACCTATATCCACGAATCACTCGCGGCAATCGATGGTGCAACATTGGTGACCTATGGAGCCATTACCCGTTTTGAGGTGGGTAAACCGGCCTGGTATTTCTATGGCTACAAGTACATCGGCGTGGACCAGGAGACCGGTGAACCGTTGTTTGAAGACCAGGATGGTGACGGTGCGATCACCGACAACGACAAGACAGAGATTGGGAAGGGTATCGCTGACATGACCTATGGCATCACACTGACAGCAGGTTGGAAGAACATCGATTTCATCCTGTTCGGTACCGGATCTCACGGAAATGATGTTTACAGCGGCTTGAACCGTGTGGACTACAATCTGAACCAGTTGACCTATTTCACCGAAAACCGCTGGACCAGCAGCAATCCCAACGGCACCACCCCCAGGGCTTATGCCACCGACTATACCAAGTTCATGACCTCATCGGGTTCTGTCTTTGATGGTTCTTACTTTAAGATCAAGCAGATTCAGCTGGGTTACTCTTTCCCGAAGAGCCTGCTCAGCAAGATTGCAATTGAGAATCTGCGTGTCTATGGTTCGCTGGAAGACTTTTATACCTTCACCAGCTATCCCGGCTTCGACCCCGAGGTGACCGGTGTGGGCAATTCACTGGGAGTGGATAAGGGCAGTTATCCCAATTCAAAGAAGGTCCTGTTGGGCTTAGCCGTTACATTCTGATTCAATTCATCCATAACAACGTAATCATATGAAAAACAAATATTTATCTTTGCTGGCAGGAGCAGTGCTCATCTTCGGGCTGGCATCCTGTGAAGATACTCTGGATATACAACAGAAAGGTGTGCTCGACTATTCGTTCTATTACCAGACCGATGAACATGCGGAGGCTGCATCCAATGCACTCTATATCCAGTTGAAAGGTACCTACTACAACTACACCATGTTGAAGAATGCGCTCTCTGACGATGTGTGGGCCGGAGGCGGTGGACGCAACGACAACGCCGAGCTGGAGGGATGCAACGAGTTCTCGTTCGGCTCCGACCAGAGTTTCATTCGCGGGGTGTGGGAGAGTTATTACAGCCTAATTTACAAATCCAATGTAATCCTGGGGCACATCGATCCCGACAGCGATGTCAAGAAAAGAGCCCATGCCGAGGCGAAATTCTTCCGTGCTTTTGCTTATTTCGATCTGATCTCCATGTGGGGTGAAGTTCCCCTTGTGGATCATGAGCTTACTCCATCCGAATATCAGATGGCTAAATCACCCAAGGAGGATCTATGGGCACTGGTGGAACAGGATTTGACCGAAGCCATCAGCTCCGGTTATCTGGAAGAGAAGGATGATGTAAACGACAACACCACCTGGCGTGTCACCAAGCAGGTAGCTCAGACCATCCTGGGTAAGGCCTATCTCTGGCAGGAGAAGTATTCGGATGCTGCCACTGTATTGAATCAGGTACGCAGCAGCGGGAAGTATGCCCTCTATCAGGGAAACTACGAGAATATCCTGACCTACCTGGCTGAAGGATCGCCTGAAAGCATGCTGGAGAGCAACCGCATCCTCGATATGAACAATCCATGGGATGAATTCAGCTTTTACGAAGTGATGAACCATTGGCGCATGGACAACCTGGCGGCTACATCCAACCAGTTTTATGAGTACAAAGAAACCGGCTGGGGTTTTATGGTTCCCCAGAAGAGCCTCTACGATGCATTTGTGGCCGAGGAGGGTGTCGATGGC
Organism: Bacteroidota bacterium; assembly: GCA_023399295.1. Lineage (GTDB taxonomy): Bacteria > Bacteroidota > Bacteroidia > Bacteroidales > Dysgonomonadaceae > Proteiniphilum. The sequence goes on along the minus strand of JAEWQF010000071.1, from coordinate 7,296 downwards.
TACCGTCTGAACCAGACCATGAAGACCTACAGTCAGATGACCGATCTGGGTGTCAAGCTGCAAAAAGGTAAGAGCATCATCAACGAAGGCTTTTTCCTCTGGAAACGTCGTTTCTCTTCTGCAGAAGCTCCCATCACCTTCTGGTGCTCCTACAACAACTATCGTTGGATGCGCTACGCTGAGGTGTTGCTGCTTGCTGCTGAAGCCAACTTTATGGCTGGTAACCAGTCGGATGCCGATGCCTGTCTGAATGAGGTTCGTACCCGTGCAAAACTGCCTTATAAGGCAGCCACACTGGAAGCGATCAAGTTGGAGAAACGACTCGAACTCTGCAGCGAATATACCCGCTATCAGGATATCATCCGATGGGGAGAGGCTGAAACATTGATGAAGAATCAAGGCTCCCGGACCCCTCTGTTGACAAACAAGGCCAGCTCGGCCAATGAACCGGATAATGTGGTGGTGGAATACAGAGAATACAACACCGATCCGGGTCGCTATGGCTTCAAGCCGAAACATTTCCTGCTTCCCATTCCTGCCACTGAGATACGTTTGAACCCCAACATGGTGCAGAACGAAGGCTGGTAAGCGGAAACCTTGACTATGACATTAAATTTTCAACGAATGAAACGATTTTTACTGATGATGGGTCTGGCTGTGTTGAGCAGCCAGACACCAATCACTGCCCAACAGATCAGACTAAACAGCCACAACATCGATGCGGTCATCACCGCCATGACGTTGGATGAAAAGGTCCGCATGGTGATTGGCTGTGGCATGTCGATGGGCAGTGATGCCAAGTTCCCCGGAACAGCCGGCAGGACGTATGAGATTGCCAGATTGGGAATTCCCTCGGTCTATATGGCCGATGGACCACACCGTCTCGCCATGAGTGTGCGGCGTGAGTTCGACAGCCAGTTCTATTATACCACCGAATTCCCTTCCGGTACCACCGTCGCCGCTACTTTTAATCCCGAAGCAGCGTTCCGTGTTGGACAAACACTCGGCACCGAAGTGAAAGAGTATGGTATGGATGTCCTGCTTGCTCCAGGTGCCAACCTGATGCGCAATGTGCTCTGTGGACGTAACCACGAGTATTATTCCGAAGACCCGCTGCTGACCGGCAAGATTGCTGCCGGATTCATCAATGGCGTGCAGAGTGTGGGGGTAGGCACCAGCCTGAAACATTTTGCGGTGAACAACCAGGAGACCAACCGCAACAACAATGACTCACGGGTCGACACGCGGCCACTGCGTGAGCTTTATCTCAAAGGGTTCGAGATTGCGGTCAGGGAGGCGCAACCATGGACCATCATGACCGCCTACAACAAGGTCAACGGCAAATACACCAGTGAAGACAGGGAGCTGACCACCGATCTCCTGCGTGATGAGTGGGGGTTCAAGGGGCTTGTGATCTCCGACTGGAACGCGGGCAAGGATGCCGTGGCTTCCATGGTTGCCGGCAACGACATGCTGCAGCCGGGACAGGAAAGGCAGTATCAGGCCATCTTTGAGGCAGTACAAAACGGTCTGTTGGCGGAAGAGATACTGGACAGGAATGTGAAGCGGGTACTTGAAATGGTTGTCAAATGTCATAGCTTCAATCAATATGATTATCCCAACGAGACCGATCTGAAGGGACATGCTGCCATCTCCCGCCAGGTGGGGAGTGAAGGAATCGTGCTCCTTGCCAACAACGGGACCCTTCCCCTCGCGGAGGGCATCAGTCAGGTAGCCCTCTATGGGACGACCTCCTACGACATGGTGCCGGCAGGTATGGGATTCGGTAGTACTGGTTTTGGACGTTACACCGTTTCCATGGTGGAAGGTCTCAGGGAAGCATCAATTGATGCAGACAGGGAGCTGACCAGACGATACCAGAGGCACCTGGCTGAGGAACAGAAACGATTGTTTCCCAACGGGCGCCCTCCCTTCTCACTCACACCACCGCCGCGAGCCGATGAATTTCTTCCCACCACCGATGAGCTGGCAACACAGGTCGAAGCCAATGAACTGGCCATACTGACTCTTGGGCGTACCAGTGGAGAAGCCAAAGATCGACATGTCGATGAGTTTTATCTGACTGACAATGAAAGAGCGTTACTGGAACTTGTCTCCACTGCCTATCGCGCAGCCGGCAAGAAAGTTGTGGTGATTCTCAATGTGTGTGGACCGGTGGAAACCGTATCCTGGAAATCACTGGCAGATGCGATTATCTGTGCCTTTCAACCGGGTCAGGAGGTGGGTCATTGTGTTGCCGATGTGCTGACCGGAAAGGTGAATCCTTCGGGCAAGCTGCCAATGACATTTGCCATTCAGTATGGAGATGCTCCTTCCGACAACAATTTCCCGTTTGACTATGAATTCAAGATGCCCGATTTTGCGATGGGTACCGGCATGAATGTGCAGCGTAGGCAGGAGGAGGTGAAGCCGCAAGAGCCGGAACGCAATGTGGATTACACCAACTACGAAGAAGGGATCTACGTGGGGTACCGCTATTTTGATACTTTCGGCAAAAATGTCTCCTTCCCGTTTGGTTTTGGACTCTCCTATACTACCTTTGACTATGAAGTGGTTGCTTCTTCCATTCAGGATGATCGATGTGAAGTGCAGGTGGTCGTCACCAACAGTGGAAAGGTGGCCGGCAGGGAAGCGGTACAGCTCTACGTGAACGCACCGGCGGGGGGGCTTGACAAGCCCTCGAAGGAGTTGAAGGCAGTGGCCAAGACAAAGCTGTTGAAACCCGGTGAAAGGGAGGTGGTTACTCTTGCCTGGAGCCTGATGGATATGGCTTCGTTCAACGAGAAAAACAACTCCTGGGAGTTGGCAAAAGGCACCTACCAATGGATGGTCGCTGCATCCTCAGCCGATGTACGATGCCAGGTAAGCCACAAAGTAAAAGTAGCACAGAAAAGAAAAGCACACGATGCCATGAATCCGGATAAGAAAATCACGACCCTGAAAAAAGGATGAAGGTTCACGACATGTGATGCAATATGAACGATTAATTTCAATAATTTATTTTAAATTACAACAACATGAAACGATTGACGATTTTGGCATTGGTGCTGTTCATCACAGCGACAACCTTTGCACAGCAGGCTCTCTGGGGCGGTTCACAGATTGTGTCCCCTGAAATACACGACAACCACACCGTAACGTTCCGGATGAGAGCGCCCAAAGCGGTGAAAGTGGAGGTGACCGGCGATTTTCTGGCACCCCAAAAGATGGAGACACCCTATGGCACCTTCGATGCACCCGGAACAGCCCAGCTGAAAGAGGGCGAAGGGGGTGTATGGGAGTTCACCACGCCGGAACCACTGGCTTCTGAACTCTACAACTATTCATTTATCGTGGATGGTCAGCGCATGTATGATCCTGCCAATGTCGCCATGGTCCGCGACGTCTCTTCAGTGACCAATCTGTTCATCATTCCTGGTGATCCCGGTGATCTCTATAGTGTGAACGATGTGGCGCACGGTTCAGTTGTCCGCCGCTGGTACGACAGTCCCACGCTCAAGGAGCAACGACGCATCACCATTTATACCCCCGCGGGATACGAAAACAGCAAGCAGTCCTATCCGGTATTTTATCTGCTGCACGGTTCAGGTGGTGACGAGGAGGCCTGGATTGCACTAGGACGTACGGCACAGATCCTTGACAACCTGATCGCACAGGGTAAAGCAGAACCGATGATTGTGGTGATGCCCAATGGGCACACCCAGAATGCAGCGGCTCCCGGAGAATCCAGCCGCAATTACATGCCGGCAATGGGTGGTGGTCCCCGTCAGGCTGTAGCCAGCATGGAAGATAGCTTTGGAGATATCATGAAGTTCGTGGAAAGCAACTACAGGGTGAAGAAAGGCAAAGCCAACCGTGCTGTTGCCGGTTTGTCGATGGGAGGCATGCACTCGGCAGCCATCTCTGCCCAGTATCCCAACACGTTCGATTACGTGGGTGTCTTCTCTGCGCCTCCCATTGCGACCTTGATGGCTCGTGATAATGCGGATGCCTCCAAGGCTACCGACGAGTTTGTGAAAAAATTGCAGGCTCAGCAGAAGAACAGCTTCAAGCTCTACTGGATCGCCTGTGGCAACACCGATTTTCTCTATCAAAGTGTGATTGACAGCATGAAGAAGATGGATGAGATCGGATTCAACTACACCTATCGCGAGAGTGGTGAAGGCCATATCTGGAAGAACTGGCGCATCTATCTATCCGAATTTGCACCCATGTTGTTCAAATAAGCGGCACCCATGAACAAATACCTATTGCCGGCTATCATCCTGATCTTGTGCTCGACCTTTGTGTCGGCACAAGAGCTGGCCAATGTTGTGAACAGGAAGCCGATCATCTCTCCCGAGATCAACGGCCACGAAGTGATCTTCCGCATCAAGGCTCCGAAAGCCAGAGAGGTGAAGATGTACGGATCGTGGATGCCCAATTATACTGATACGACTCCACTCACCGAGAAGGAGGAGGGTGTCTGGGAAACGGTATTGCCGTTGCCGGAGGCTGATATCTACACCTATCATTTCAATGTCGATGGCGTCGTGATGAGTGATGCGGCCAATATCCTGATGCAGCGCGACGGGACTCGTTACCTGAGCATGTTGTTCGTGGAGGGTGAGAAGACAAAGAACTACAGGGAGGCCTCGCAGCGGGGTAACCTGAATAAAGTTTGGTTCGATTCCCCTACACTGGAGATGAACCGCAGGATGTATGTCTATACCCCCTATGGCTATGAGCAGAGCAGGAAGAAATATCCCGTGCTCTACCTGCTGCATGGTGGTGGTGGTGACGAGGATGCCTGGTCCAATATGGGGCGTGCCTGCCAGATATTGGATAACCTGATCGCACAAGGCAAGGCCCTGCCGATGATTGTGGTGATGCCGAACGGAAACCCGGGTCAGCAAGCGGCCAGACCTTTGATGCTGGATGAGAAACCATTTGACTATCGGGATCCTGCCATGGCCAATCTCTATATTCATAGCCTGGTAAAAGACATTGTCCCATACATTGAAAAGAATTACCGTGTGATTGCCAAACCCTCCTCGAGAGCGGTTTCGGGACTCTCGATGGGTGGAGGACATACCATGAATGTGGCCAATCAATATCCCGGGATGTTCGGGTACATTGCTCCCATGAGCATGGGCATACGCGAAGGACAGGAGATCGATGCACAGCTTCAGGCCCTCAAAAAGAGCGGTTACAACCTCTACTGGCTGGCGTGTGGAGATGCCGATTTCGCCTATCCGGGAGCCAAACTGCTCCATGAAGCGCTCGATAGGAACGGTTTGGCACACACCTTTCACGTGACCGGAGGAGGCCATACCTGGTCGAACTGGCGGGAATACCTCAATACCCTGGCTCCATTGTTGTTTAGATAATTCAACGAAATCAAGATGAACATAAAAAAGATAACGTTTTTGGTAATGGCTTCTGCACTTTTTTCTGTCGCACACGCCCAGAATCCTCCTCAGCTGGGTAAGGCCTCCCTCGATGAGGTGGTTGCCGCCATGACGCCGGATGAGAAAGTGCGCTTGCTGATCGGTACCGGGATGGCCGGTTTCTCGGGTGAGACGGCGGTCGTGGGAGCTACCGGGCAGCTGGTACCCGGTGCTGCCGGAACCACCTACGCCATTCCCCGTCTGGGGATCCCCGCTGTTGTCCTGGCTGACGGCCCGGCCGGTTTGCGCATCACGCCTGTTCGTGAAGGAGATGACCAGACCTATTACGCCACCGCCTTTCCCGTGGGTACGACACTGGCTGCCACCTGGAACACCGAGCTGGTAGAGCAGGTAGGCAATGCCATGGGGAACGAAGTGCTGGAATATGGCGTGGACGTGTTGCTGGCTCCTGCCCTGAACATCCACCGCAATCTGTTGTGCGGGCGTAACTTCGAATACTATTCGGAGGATCCGCTTGTCTCCGGTAAGATGGCAGCAGCCATGACAAGAGGGGTGCAAATGAACGGAGTGGGTGTTTCACTCAAACACTTCGCCGTCAACAACCAGGAGACCAATCGTATGGGCAATGATGCGCGAGTAACCCCCCGGGCGTTGCGTGAGATCTATCTGAAAGGATTTGAGATCGCAGTCAGGGAGTCTGCTCCCTGGACTATCATGTCTTCCTACAACAAGATCAATGGCACCTACGCCCCGGAGAATCACGATCTGCTGACAACCATCCTTCGTGATGAGTGGGGATATCAAGGGATGGTGATGACCGACTGGTTCGGTGGTAAGGATGCGCCATCCATGGTGCATGCCGGCAATGACCTGTTGATGCCGGGAATGCCACAACAGGCTGAAGCCATTCTTGCCGCATTGAAAGAGGGTCGTCTCTCTGAAGCCGATCTGAACCGGAACGTGAAGAATGTCCTGAACCTGGTATTGGCATCGCCCCGCTTCAAAGGATATGCTTTCTCCAACCGGCCTGACCTGCAGGCGCATGCAGCTGTAACCCGTCAATCGGCTGCGGAGGGAATGGTGTTGCTGAAAAACGATGCTGCCGCGCTCCCCTTGCCGGCATCTGTTAAGCAAGTGGCGGCATATGGCATCTCTTCCTATGATTTTATCTCCGGTGGCACCGGCAGCGGTGATGTGAACGAAGCCTATACGGTTTCGCTGGTGGAAGGTTTGCACAATGCCGGTTACCTGCTGAACAGTCAACTGAAGGAATCATATGAAACCTATCTTGCTGCAGAGAATGAAAAGAACAAACCGGACCCCGGCAATCCCCTGGCTGCATTTATGCCGAAGGTGCGTCCCGGAGAGTTTGTCCCTTCCGCCGCGGCTCTGGAACAGCAGGCCCGCGAATCGGATGTGGCACTGATCACCATTGGCCGTACGTCGGGTGAGTTTGCCGACCGAACCCTGGAGGGTGACTTCCTCCTTACCGATGCAGAGAAAAGAATGATTGAAGCGGTATCGAAAGTGTATAATGCAGTGGGAAAGAAGACGGTTGTGATCCTTAACATCGGAGGAGTCATTGAGACTGCTTCATGGAAACAGCTGCCCGATGCCATCCTGATTGCCTGGCAGTCGGGACAGGAGGGTGGCAATACGGTTGCTGATTTGCTCAGTGGAAAGGTGAATCCATCGGGAAAGCTGGCAATGACCTTCCCGGTTCACTATATGGATGCTGCCTCCTCAGCCAATTTCCCCTGGGATCCGGCGGTGGTGAAGCTTGCCGGCGGTGGTTTCATGGGGAAAGTGGACGATGGACGAGATCCTGTGGCCAATGTGGATTACACGGTTTACGAAGAGGATATTTATGTGGGTTACCGCTATT
>JAEWQF010000050.1 GCA_023399295.1 Bacteroidota bacterium | reverse complement strand
TTGGTGTTGCTCACTTCACACGGCTTCGAAGTGAACGATGAAAAGGGAATCAGGTGTAAATCCTGAACAGACCCGCTGCTGTAAGCTCCGCTTATGTGCTGAACAAAGACCTCAATTGCCACTGTCCCCGGGGATGGGAAGGCGTTCAGACACGGGAGTAAGTCAGAAGACCTGCCAATGATTCAATGATTCGTTACATGGCTTTCGGGAAATAAAGCTTGAAAACAACACGCAACAGCATTTTCATTTTTTACGTGTTTCATTTTCATCAGGCTTTACCGGAATTAAATTCGGTATAGATGAGGTTACTTATTCAATCTGTAAGTTTATTGGCGTTGATCGCCTCGATAGTGCCCGCTGCTTCGCTTGCACAGTCGGTATCCGACACCATCGGACTGCCGGAGGTGGTGATCACCGGGCAGTTGAGCGACCGTGAGAGAAGATCAACAGCACCCCTTCACATCCTTACTGACACACAGATCGGTCAACTCAATGCCTTGCAGCTCTCCGATGCGTTGAAGCATCTCCCGGGTGTCACCATCCGCGATTTCGGTGGCATCGGGGGACTGAAGACAGTCTCGGTGCGTAGCCTGGGAGCACACCACACCACAGTGAGCTACAACGGCATCGCCCTCTCCGACCAGCAGACAGGACAGATCGACATCGGCCGTTTCTCGCTCGACAACGTGGAACGATTGACGCTCCACAACGGACAGGACGATCGCATCTTCCGCCCTGCACGCACCTTTGCCGCAGCTTCGGCACTTGAGATCACCACCGTTGCTCCCCGCTTTACCGGGAAGAGCCGGATCAATGGCAAGGCCACCATGCGGGGAGGCTCCTTCGGCCTTTTCAATCCCTCTCTGCTGCTCAACGGCAAACTCTCTGAGAAGGTGAGTGCCACCCTCAGTAGTGAGTGGATGCGATCCCGCGGCAACTACCCCTACCTGCTGCGCTACGGCTCTTCAGCCGGCGACAGCACCTCTTCGGAGCGTCGCATCAATGGCGATGTGGGAAGCCTGCGCCTCGAATCGTCACTGCATGCGCAATTCTCTGCCCGTAGCCGGGGCGACATGCGCTTATACTATTACAACTCGGAACGGGGTCTTCCGGGTGCCACCATCTATTACAACACGTTACGCGATGCTGCTCAGCGCCTCTGGGAGAAAAACTTCTTCCTGCAGGGCCACATCGAGCATGCCTTCTCCCGCCAGTGGGAGCTGATGGCTGATGGCAAGTACCAGCGTGGTTCCCTTCACTACCTTGACCCCCACTACCTGGGTGCTTCAGGGAAAGTGGAGGATCACTTCACACAAGTTGAGCGTTACGGCTCGCTGTCGGCACTCTACCGTGCTTATCCCAACCTCTCTTTCTCTGCCTCCAGCGACCTGGTATCGGCCTCCATGAATGCCAACCGTCAGGGGTTCGCCACCCCCACCCGACTCACCTCCCATGCAGTGATCGCTGCCAAATGGGTTGATGAAAAGCTACTGGCTACCGCCAGCCTGCTTCGTACACAGACCTTTGAGTGGGCAAAACAGGGAGTGGCCGGCACCAACCGCCTCCGCTACTCACCCTATCTGAGTGCATCGCTCAAGCTCCTTCAGGATAATGATCTGCGTCTACGGGCATTTTATAAAAAGAGCTTTCGTTTGCCCACTTTCAGCGACCTTTACTTTCCACAGGTGGGGGTGCGTGACCTGCTGCCGGAAGATGCGGAGCAGTTCAACATCGGACTCACCTTCGGTGCAACCCACGGTGCGCTGTTACAACAGTTCACATTCACGGCTGATGCCTATCACAACCAGGTGGACAACAAGATCGTAGCCTACCCCACCGGCAACCTGCACCAGTGGGCCATGATCAACGTGGGAAAAGTGATGATCGACGGTGCCGATTTCTCACTTGAGAGCGTCACGGCACTCAAAGGAAAGGCATTGCTGCATGCAGGCGTCAGCTACACCTGGCAGAGAGCAACCGACCGCACCAACCCGCAACAGATCAACTACGGCCATCAGTTGCCCTATACCCCCAATCACTCGGGCTCTGCCCGTGCAACACTGGAGATCAAACAGCTGCAGCTCTCTTACACCCTTATCTGGTCAGGTGAGCGATACAGTAACGGTTACAACGATGCTGCCTACCGTATGCAGGGGTATACCGATCACAGCATCTCACTTCAGAAATCATTTTCTACCCGTCTGGGGAGACTCATGCTGGTGGGTGAAGCACTCAATCTCACCGGCAGGAACTACGAGATTGTACGCAACTACCCCATGCCGGGTCGCTCCTACAGGTTGACACTATCCATTTACTATTAATAGATTGAAAACAATGAACAAAAAACGACTCATTCACACCATTCTTCCTTTTGCAGCACTGATGCTATGGAGCTGTGCCGATCAGGACAATCAGGGAGATCTACTTCCCGGTGATGGGCAGGCACTGCTGATCCTGAACGAGGGAAGCATGAACGGGAACAATGCCACCCTGGCACGATACAATCTGCAGGAGGAAGCAATCACAAACGACTATTTTCTGGACGTGAACAAGAGAGGACTGGGCGATGTGGCCAATGACATGCTCCAGTATGGATCGAAGATCTACATCACTGTCAACAAATCAGGCACTGTTGAAGTGTTGGAGGCAGCTTCCGGCAAGTCGCTCCGACAGATCAGGATGGAGACCGGTGGGGGACTCAGCAAGGAGCCTCGTCGGCTCGCCTCCCATGGCGGAAAGATCTATGTCACCTCCTTCGACGACACGGTTACCCGCATCGACACAGTCTCACTTGCCATAGATGGTTCGGTGAATGTTGGGATGGATCCGGAGGGGATCGCCATCAAAAACAACAAGCTCTACGTCGCCAACTCGGGAGGATTGAACTGGGAGAACGGTTACGACAACAGCGTCTCGGTGGTTGACCTTTCCACCTTCACCGAGGAAAAAAAAATCATTGCGGGCACCAATCCCGGCTCATTGCATGCCGACAGCCAGGGCGACATCTACCTCACGGTGACCGGCAACTATGGCGACGAACCGGGCGCCTTCAAGGTGATCCGCTCCGGCAGCAGCACGGTGGAGACCATCACCGGGATTGCATCCCCTCAGAAATTTGTGATCAGTGACAACAAAGCCTATCTCATCTGTGGTGCCTGGGGAGAACCCAACAGGGTGGTGGTTTACGATTGCCTCAAGGAGGAGATCGTGAGCGATCACTTTATCAGTGACGGAACCGAGATCCCGATCATGAACAATCTCACGGTCGATCCATTCACCGGTGATCTCTTTGTAGCCTCCACCGACTACATCCATCCGGGCGACCTCTACTGTTTCGACAGGAACGGAACATTGAAATACAGGCTTGCTGCTGTGGGTATCAATCCCTCGGTGGTACTGCTCCAGAATTAAAAAAAGCTGCATGACAGGTTCCTGTCAGCAGCCTTCTCTCTACTTTATTATTATTTTGAACAGAAAGGCATTCCAAGTGATTGGCGTGCCTTTTGCCTTTTTTACAGGGCAACCTCACCGGCTGTGTGTATCCGGATCATATTCCACGGCTCCCCTGTCGTTGTTGCCGCTGAATGGAATGAAACCCTCTTTCCTGCGGAGGTAGAAGACCTCGTTCTCTTCCTTTGCGTCACGTACGATCTCAATCAGCTCAAATCCCTCCTTGCTGAACATGTTCAACACGGCAATCATCCCATTGAAGGAGACCACCCTGCGGCGGTCATCGGTAATCTGTGGCGTGCGTCCCCCCTGACCCCAGTCGACACGTACCGTCACCTTCGAGCTAAGCAGCGGTCCCGAGTCGGACCAGATGCGGATGTAGTCGGCATCGATTGAACCGATGGGTGTCTCATTCACATACTGGGCGCGGGTTAATGAGATGCTTCCCGCTACGAACAGGCAGATCAGAAATAGTCTTGTCTTCATCGTTTTGCAATTTTATGTTTGTTGTATGCTAAAAGCCATAAGCAGCATGTTAAAACCGAAACCGCTGCACGTGTAAAGATTCAACCTCCAAAACAAACAGCTATCAGCTATTCTAATCCAGCTTCAGCACCGCGAGGAACGCCTTCTGCGGCACCTCCACGTTGCCCACCTGCTTCATCCTTTTCTTGCCCTCTTTCTGTTTCTCCAGGAGCTTCCGCTTACGGGAGATATCCCCACCGTAACACTTGGCCGTCACATCCTTGCGTACCGCCTTCACCGTCTCACGGGCGATGATCTTGGCACCGATGGCCGCCTGTATGGCAATGTCGAATTGCTGGCGGGGGATCAGCTCCTTCAGCTTCTCACACATGCGCCGTCCAAACGCCTGGGCGTTGTCGTTGTGCGTCAGTGTGGAGAGGGCATCCACCGGCTCACCATTGAGCAGGATATCCATCTTCACCAGCTTGGAGGAGCGGAAGTCGTGCATGTGGTAGTCGAATGAAGCATACCCTTTTGAGATGCTCTTCAGCTTGTCGTAAAAGTCGATCACGATCTCACCCAGTGGCAGGTCGTAGATGATCTCCACCCGGTCACCGGAGATATACTCCTGCTTGATGAGCACTCCCCGTTTGCCGAGGCAGAGTGTCATGATGGAGCCGATGTAAGTGGTACTGGTGATTACCGAGGCACGGATATAGGGTTCCTCGATCCGTTCGATCAGCGTGGGGTCGGGCAGCCCGCTGGGATTGTGCACCTCCTTCATCTCCCCTTTCTTGTCATACACCTTGTAGGATACGTTGGGAACAGTGGTGATCACATCCATGTTGAACTCGCGCTCCAAACGCTCCTGGATGATCTCCATGTGGAGCAGTCCCAGGAAGCCGCAGCGGAAGCCGAAGCCCAGTGCTACCGACGACTCGGGCTGGAAGGTGAGTGAAGCATCGTTTAGCTGCAGCTTCTCGAGCGAGGCGCGCAGGTTCTCGAACTCTTCGCTCTCAATGGGGTATACACCGGCAAAAACCATCGGTTTCACCTCTTCAAATCCGGCGATAGCCTTACTGGCGGGCCGCTTCACATGGGTGATGGTATCTCCCACCTTCACCTCCTTCGATGTCTTGATGCCTGAGATGATGTAACCCACATCGCCACAGTGCACCTCTTCACGGGGTATCATGGAAAGACGCAGGATCCCCACCTCATCGGCCTCATACTCCTTGCCGGTGTTGATGAACTTCACCAGGTCACCCTTGCGGATGGAACCGTTCACGATCTTGAAGTAGGCGATGATGCCGCGGAAGGAATTGAACACCGAGTCGAAGATCAATGCCTGCAGCGGCGCATCGGGGTCGCCCACTGGAGCGGGCACCCGCTCGATGATCGCCGTGAGTATCGCCTCGATTCCGATGCCGGTCTTGCCGCTGGCACGGATCACCTCCTCGCGCTTGCAACCCAGCAGGTCGACGATCTGATCCTCCACCTCGTCGGGCATGGCGCTCTCCAGGTCCACCTTGTTGAGGATCGGGATGATCTCCAGGTCGTGCTCGATGGCCATGTAGACATTCGAGATGGTCTGTGCCTGGATACCCTGCGCAGCGTCGACCACCAGCAGGGCGCCCTCACAGGCGGCGATGGATCGTGATACTTCGTAGGAGAAGTCCACGTGCCCCGGGGTGTCGATCAGGTTGAGCGTATATTTCTCACCTTCATGGATGTACTCCATTTCGATGGCGTGACTCTTGATGGTGATGCCTCTCTCCCGCTCCAGATCCATGCTGTCGAGTACCTGGGCCTGAAGTACTTTGCCCTCGACCGTCTTGGTGAATTCCAGCAGTCTGTCGGCCAGGGTGCTTTTCCCGTGATCAATGTGGGCGATGATGCAAAAATTGCGTATCTTATTCATCTATAATCTCTCAATCTTAAAACTCCGCATTGTTTGGTGTGCGCGGGAAAGGGATCACATCGCGGATGTTTGTCATCCCGGTAATGAAGAGCATCAGTCGCTCAAAGCCGAGGCCGAAGCCGGCATGTGGTGCGGTACCGAACTTGCGGGTCTCGAGGTACCACCAGATGGGATCGGTATGCATGTCTGTCTCTTCGATACGCTTCATCAGCTTGTCGTAGTCCGCTTCCCGTTCCGATCCGCCAATGATCTCGCCAATCTTGGGAAAGAGCACGTCCATGGCGCGTACCGTCTTGCCATCGTCGTTCTGTTTCATGTAGAACGATTTGATCTCACGCGGGTAATCGGTCAGGATCACTGGTCTTTTGAAGTGCTTCTCCACAAGGTAGCGTTCGTGTTCCGATTGCAGGTCGGCACCCCAGTATACGGGAAACTCAAATTTCTCACCCGACTGCTCCAGGATCTTCACCCCCTCGGTATAGGTAAGTCGTACAAAATCGTTCTCCACCACGAACTTCAGCCGCTCCACCAGCTCGTTGTCATACATCTTGGCCAGAAAGGCGATATCCTCACTGCAGTGTTCCAAGGCGTAGCCTATGAGGTACTTCAGAAAGTCCTCCGCCAGATCCATGTTGTCGTTGTTGTCGTTGAAGGCAACCTCCGGTTCAATCATCCAGAACTCAGCCAGGTGGCGTGGTGTGTTGGAGTTCTCAGCGCGGAAGGTAGGTCCGAACGTATAGATGGCACCCAGCGCCATCGCTCCCAGCTCACCTTCGAGCTGGCCCGATACGGTGAGGTTTGTCTGCATTCCGAAGAAATCCTGTGTGTAATCAACCTTCCCCTCTTCGTTTCGGGGTGGGTTGGCTGTGTCGAGGGTGGTCACCCCGAACATGGAGCCGGCCCCTTCGGCATCCGAAGCGGTGACGATGGGGGTATGAAAATAGTAGAACCCACGATCGTTGAAAAACTTGTGGATGGCAAACGACATATGATGCCGCATACGGAAGATGGCACCAAATGTGTTGGTGCGCGGACGCAGGTGTGCGATCTCGCGAAGGAACTCGAGGGAGTGCCCCTTCTTCTGCAAGGGATAAGCTGTGGGATCAGCCTCCCCGAAAATCTCCACCTCGCTGGCTTGTAACTCGACAGTCTGACCCTGCCCCTGCGACTCCACAAGGCGTCCGTTTACATTGATGCAGGCACCGGTGGTGATCGGCTTCAGAAACTCTTCACCAAACTGAGCTATATCGATGACAATCTGAATGTTATTGATTGTCGACCCGTCGTTCAAAGCGACAAATCCCACATTCTTGTTTCCCCTGCGGGTGCGTACCCACCCTTTTACGTTTATCTCCTCACCGAAGCTGGTAAGCTGTAACGCATCCGAAATTTTTGTTCGTTTGATTTGCTTCATAACTGGTTCTATCTCTCAACGAGAGCATCTATACTTGTACTGTTTATAAAAAGTTCCCTCCGTGCGATGACGGAGGAAAAAAATGTTGCAATGTTAATCGAAGGCACCCATGCGGAGCATGTTTACTTCCTGTTCCGAGAGGTAACGCCACTTGCCACGCGACAACTTTTTCTTGGTGAGGCCTGCGAAGTAGACACGATCAAGCTTCAGTACACGGTAGCCCAACTTCTCGAACATGCGACGCACCACACGGTTTTTGCCGGAGTGAATCTCGATACCCACCTGGGTGAGGTCCTCCTCGGTCACGTAACTGATGGCGTCGGCGTGAATCTCACCATCCTCCAGTTCAATGCCGTCGGCAATCGCCTGCATGTGTTCCATCACCACCGGTTTGTCGAGCCACACCTGGTAGATCTTCCGTTTCTCGAACTTGGGATGTGTTAATTTTGATGCCAGGTCACCGTCATTGGTGAGCAACAGCACTCCTGTGGTGGCCCTGTCGAGGCGTCCCACGGGGTAGATCCGTTCCGAGCAGGCACTTTTCACCAGTTCCATCACCGTCTTGCGGTTTTCCGGGTCGTCGGTGGTTGTCACAAAGCCCTTGGGTTTGTTCAACAGCACATAGACCTTGCTTTCCAGTCGCACCGGCTGGTTGTGGAACATCACCTCATCGGCACGTGTGATCTTGGTGCCCAACTCGGTCACCACCTCACCGTTTACCTTTACCACACCGGCTGTGATGAACTCATCGGCTTCACGGCGTGAACAGATCCCAGCATTGGCCAGATATTTGTTCAGGCGGATGGGTGCGTTGGGATCGGCATTCTCCTTGTACTTTACCTGCTTGAATGGTTTTTTCTTTTTCAGCTTCATGCCGCCAGGCCCCATGGTGGTCTGTGAGTCCCGCTGTTGCGATGGACCTCCCCAACTGCGGTTACCCTGGTTCCCTCCCGGGCCTCTTCGCTGCGGAGCGCTACGTTCTCCTACCCTGGGACGACGTTTTCTGGGAGCACCTTCCTGGTTGCCGTAGCTGTTTCCCTGAGAGCTCTCCTCCCAGTTGCGGTTGTAGGATCGCTCCGATGGCTGCCTGTCGTACGATCTCTCGGGTGATTGTCTGTTGTAGGATCTGTCGGGCGATTGCCTGTCAAACGATCTGTCGGGCGATTGTCTGTCATACGATCTGTCAGGCGATTGCCTGTCGTATGATCTGCCCGGTGATTGCCTGTCATAAGGCTTTCCGGCAGAGCGGTAACCTTCCTGATTTGGTCTTCTTTCATTTCCATAATTGCGGTTGGTCGCAGCGTGTCTCTCATTGTTCGCGCTAAAAAATTGACGTTTGGGGCGCGATTCTTCGTTGTTTGTTGTCATTGTTGTTGTCGTTGCTTTGTTTGTAAATACAGTATAAACCTCACGGTTTTATTCACTTCCCTAAAACATCCATCCGGTAACTGTGCGGGCACAGGAGGCATGGAATATCCAAACTTGTTGCGTACAATACGCTTCTATTACGGACTTCATTTGTGTGATACCCTTGGGGTGATCATCCTGTCAAATACCTGTGTAATTTTGGGGTGTAATGGATCTTAATTCTTCTTTGATTTTTTCGTTTACATCCAATGATCCGATGAATGTTGAAATACGCTCTTTGGTGATCTCTTTGTTGGTTCGTGTGAGCGCTTTCAATGCCTCATATGGTTTCGGATATCCCTCTCTTCTCAGGATGGTCTGGATCGCTTCGGCAACCACTGCCCAGCTCTTCTCCAAATCCTGCTCAATCGCCTCTCTGTTTAATAACAATTTATCGATCCCTTTTGTTGTACTTTTGAGTGCAATTAATCCGTGTGCCAGGGGCATGCCGATGTTGCGGATCACGGTGGAATCGGTGAGGTCTCTCTGCAGACGCGATATGGGCAATTTTGATGCCAGGTGTTCGAGCAGTGCATTGGCGATCCCCAGGTTCCCTTCGGCATTCTCGAAGTCGATCGGGTTCACCTTGTGCGGCATGGCCGACGATCCCACCTCGCCCTCTTTGATCTTCTGCTTGAAGTACTCCATCGAGATGTATTGCCACATGTCACGGTTGAAATCGATCAGGATGGTATGGATTCGTTTCAGTGCATCAAATGAAGCCGCTAAAGCGTCGTAGTTCGATATCTGGGTGGTATATTCTTCCCTGCGGAGATGAAGCCTCTCGAGAAGGAAATCATCCGCGAACCGTTTCCAATCCCTGGAGGGATAGGCCACATGGTGGGCGTTGAAGTTACCCGTGGCACCGCCGAACTTGGCCTTTGCAGGGATATGCTTCAGCACCTCCAGCTGATTGCTGAGTCGGTAGGCAAACACCATCACCTCCTTACCGAGTCTTGTGGGCGAAGCCGGTTGACCGTGAGTGCGTGCCAGCATCGGTATCTCCGCCCATTCGGTGGCCAGTGATTCTAGTTGGACAATGAGCTTCTCCAAAAAGGGGATGTAGACCTCCTGCAATGCCTCCTGCCACATCATCGGTGTGGCGGTGTTGTTGATATCCTGCGAGGTGAGCCCGAAGTGGATGAACTCCTTGTAGGCCGTGAGACCCATGCGGTCGAACTGCTCTTTCAGGAAATACTCCACAGCCTTCACGTCGTGGTTGGTCACCTGTTCAATCTCCTTTATCCGCAATGCATCTTCTACTGAGAAGTTGAGGTAGAGCTCCCGTAGTCCGGCAAAAAGGGTGTTGTCAACCCTGTCGAGCGGCTTGATACCGGCTTCGCACAAAGCGATGAAATATTCGATCTCCACCTTCACCCGGTATCTGATCAGTGCTTGTTCCGAAAAATAGGCACCCAGTTCGTCGGTCTTCTCTCGATAGCGACCGTCGACGGGGGATATGGCAGTCAGTTGGTTTATCTCCATTGTAGTTGTTGCGCAATACGGGTTTGAATTCAGATTTCTGAACCACGGAAAATCACTTCCCGGGCGGTTCATTTCAATCTCTTCGGAATCTTTTTCTCCGAAAGAATGTAACTCCCTAAGATTACGGTACAAAAATAGCGATAATTACAGAGGCGAAAAAATATTTATAAAATTATTTGCAAATTATTTTGCGGGAAAACAAAAAGAGTCTATCTTTGCATCACTTTTTCAGAAAGGGGTCTCCGGGAGCGGGGATCAGAACAGGGAAAAGAGCATTATCGGGCGTTTAGCTCAGCTGGTTCAGAGCATCTGCCTTACAAGCAGAGGGTCGGCGGTTCGAATCCGTCAACGCCCACCCGATTATCAAGCACTTATCGATTCATTTCGGTGAGTGTTTTTTTTTACTGCTATTCAGTAAACGAGCCCATCAGTCAAATTAAAGTGGCTGATACCAGATGATTCACTTACTATGAGCCACTTCTTATTAGATAATCTCCATTCAGATAAATACTCCCCACCAATCGTTTCACCAGAATTCAGAATTGCTTTCCATTTACCTTTTTCCACTGCAATCGAGTCACTCACGCTAATGCTTGTAGCCTTTATCTCGGTAAATTTGAATTTTGTTGTTTCTTTAGTGTAGTAACTCCGAATGAATTCTTTGCCACACCCTCTCGAAACGAGACAAGCATCATCACGGTACAGTTTCACTAAAGAATCAATATCACCACTATTGAAGTATTCCATGAAATCTGTATTGGTCTGTTCAATTATTTTCCTGACTTTTGAGTCAGACTGCCCAAAAGTGATGTTAGTTAAAGACGAAATCCCAAAAATGACAGCAAATAGTGCGACTGATAAAATTGATACTTTTTTCATTGTGTTTGTTTTTAAATTAAATAGATCAAAGAAGCATATATAAAATTGCTCGAGCCACATTCCAAAACGTCCTTTCATCTCAATGCTTTGTGGATTCAAGACGTTTTCATAATCAAGCTCCAAAGCATCAAGAATCAACTTAACTGTATACACTCTAGGGGTTACCTCTCCGGCTTCAATACGCTGTAGAGTACGTACGCTTAAATTACATTGCTCAACAAGTTGCTCTTGTGTCAATCCTTTTGATTTTCTGTAATCAGCAATCTTTTTCCCTAATTCCGGTTGTTGAATCATCTTGAAACTTTTCTGCAATTTTATATCTTAACTTAAAAACATACCACGAATTTGTATCGTTTTATACCTGACATTTACCCGACAATCAATACGATTTCTCCAATACGCACATCAACCTGTTGGCTGTGTCAGCTGATGACCATTCTTATCTGCCCAACCAAGTGTCTTTTTCGTTGATATTTCAGATTGACATAATCTTCTATATTGCTGTACAGTAGTTGTCGATGTAGATTCATTTAATCCCGATGCAGTGGTGGAAACAGATATTTCTCATCCATGTCCTGTGCACATTATACACAAAAATAGCAGTTATTTGTGTAATCTTAGAAAAAATCAGAAATTAAACACCTCCTCATCATACATTCCGGAAGATCGTTTGAACAAAGGCTCGGGAGAGTTGGTTACTCTATGAAACAACCTTGTTCAATGAACGAACTGAAATTTTCCATACTCGATCTGGCATATTACTCCCCGAACAACCGCTCTGCGGGTGATGTGCTGCACAACTCCACCGAGATCGCCATGCTGGCCGAACAGCTGGGTTACCACCGCTACTGGTTTGCCGAACACCACAACAGCGCATCACTGATGAGCATGTTCCCGGAGATCATCATGGCACATGTTGCCTCGAAGACAAGCCGTATCCGTGTGGGCAGCGGTGGCGTGATGTTGCCCAACCACAGCGCACTGAGTGTGGCGGAGCGTTTCTCCATGCTGGAGGCATTGCACCCGGGACGAATCGACCTGGGCCTGGGCCGTGCGCCCGGCACCGACGGACGTACCGCCTATGCGTTGCGGCGTTCCTGGGATGTGATGCGCGAGGATACCTTCCCTCGCCAACTGGATGAGCTCCTCGGCTTCTTCGGGCATGACCTGCCGGAAGATCATGAGTTTGCAAGGGTGCTTGCGAATCCCGATCCGTCACTGGTACCACAGTTCTATCTGCTGGGATCCAGCACGGGAGGAGTGCAATTTGCCATACAAAAGGGACTGGCATTCGTATTTGCGGCGCAGATCAATGCCGAAATGGCTGTTCCGGTGATGCAGCTCTACCGGCAGCAGTTCCGTCCTTCAAAATATTATGACCATCCCAACGCAATCCTCTCCATCAGTGTCTTCACTGCCGAAACGGAGGAGGAGGCTTTTTACCAGGCTGCCCCTACCCTGCTGATGTGGACCATGCTGGCCACCGGCAAACGGTTTACCTCCTTCCCCACAGCGGAAGAGGCGAGCAGTTACCCCTACACCCTGCAGGAGAAATCTGTACGCGATCATCAGCTGAGTAAGTTCGTGATCGGCACTCCAGAGCAAGTGGCTGAACAACTCAACCTGTGGGCTGCGAAAACAGGTGCCGACGAGATCATCATGGTAGATGGATATGCGGAGATGGATGCACGCAGAAAAGCCTACACCCTACTGGCACAACAGTTCGGACTCAACGTCGATCGGAAAGAGTCGACTTTCTGAATCTGTCACCCATCCACCCCAACAGGAATCCTGTTCCAAAAATAAGGATGGTGCCAAAGACGATTGTCAGGTAGCTGTGGAACATCGATTGGCCATAGAGACTCATCCAGAAGATGAGCAGGATGCCCAGCGCCACTCCGGTCACTGCGGCCCTGTTTCCGGCTTTCTTGGAGAGATAGCCAAGCAGGAAGAGGCCCAGCATCCCTCCACTGAAGATGGATGCCATGCTCCACCATGCGTCCAGCGCACTTTTCACTGACATCATGGCAAGCCCGACGGCAATCCCCATGACGCCGAAGAGGAGTGAGGTGAGATAGAGGACGGTCATCTTTTTCCTTTCGGTCAACCTTCTTTTGCCTCGTTCCACAAAATCGGTCAGTATGATGGTCGCACCGCTGTTGATGCTGGTTGAGACTGTGCTCATGGCGGCAGAAAAGATGGCGGCGATCAGCAGGCCGGTGAATCCCACGGGCAGCTCGTTGACGATGAAGAAGGGAAAGACCTGGTCACCGGCGACATCAGGAGGCAAGCGCTCCGGTTGTGCCTGGTAGTAGACAAAGAGCGCGGTACCGATGAGAAAAAAGAGAAAGCTTACCGGAAGGTATATCAATCCGCCGAAGAGTGCGGAGAAGCGCGCTCCCTTGTCATCACTCGCACTTTTATAGCGCTGGATATAGTTCTGGTCTATACCATAATTCTGCAGGTTGATGAAGATGCCATAGCACAATGTGACCCAGAAGGTAGGGATATCCAGTCGGCTACCGAATGGGCCCAGCGTGAACTTGTCAGCACTCTTGCCCACCGCGATGAACTGATTGATGCCACCAGGCAGATCAACGAAGAGCAGAACCACGCAAACGAGAGCACCCAGTATCAGGATCGTACCCTGAATGGCATCGGTCCAGATCACCGCCTTGATGCCCCCCACCACCGAGTAGAGCACCACAGCGATGCCGGTGATGACAATGATGGAGGCAACACTCCATCCCAGCATGTAATGGAGCGAGAGGGCCAGCAGGAAAAGTACGGAGCCGATACGGGCTACCTGTGTCAGCAGGTAACAGACCGCAGCATAGGCCCTCGCCCAGTATCCAAACCGCGTTTCAAGAAAGCTGTAAGCCGATATGCTGCCGATGCTCCTGTAAAAGGGTACAAAATATCTGGCAGCCACAATTGAAGCTACCGGGATCGACAGACTGAAGACAAATGCATTCCAGCTGCCTGAGAAGGCATTTCCGGGTAATCCCAGGAAACTGATGCTGCTCACATAAGTGGCAAAAATGGACATCCCGACTACGACACCCGGAATGCTCCCTCCCCCTTTCGTGTAATCCGACACATTCTTGTTCTGCTTCACGAAGGAGAGCCCAAAAGCCATGGTGCCCGCTGCAAACAACAAAAACAGAGTGACATCGATCCAATGAATTCCCATCGTTACAACGTTTAATGGAGCATTGAGCATTGTGACAGCCTCTCTTCAATGGCTTGCAGGCGTTGTCGCAGCAGCGCGCGTTCAGCACCTTCAAAGCTGTTGAACGGTTTTGACATGCAGTCGGAACAGATACCCTTCAAGTGAAGGGTTGTCTTCACGCCAATCAGGTAGCTGGATGCGTACCTGCCAACCGAATAAAGGGAGCTGCTGATGCTCATTACCAGCTCCTGTAACTGCTCGATGGCGATGTGGTCTCTCTTCACTGCCGCCTGGTAGAGCCGCACATAGAGCGACGGGAAGAGATTGGCACCCCCATTGACACCTCCATGGGCACCCATCGTCACCACTTCGGCAGTGATCTCCTCGGGTCCCATGAAGAGGGAGAATGGCTTTTCCTTGAACAGGTGCAGTAGCTTCTGGAAGTAAACAGCGTTTGCCGAGCTGTCTTTCAGTCCGGCGATGTTCCTGTGTTCAGCCAATGTCAGCACCGTTTCCGGCTCGATGTGCACTTTCACGTGTGAAGGCATGTTGTAGAGGTAGAGGGGCAAGTCAATTCTGTCGGCCAGGGTAGTGTAGAAGTGTACCAGCTCCGGTTGTCCGGGATGGTAATAGTAGGGTGGCGTGGCGACAACAGCTGCGGCCCCTTCACGGGAGGCGATGGCGGCCAGCGAGACAGCTTCCTCCAGCGAGGTGTCACTGACACCCACCAACAGGGGAAGACGCCTTCCCACCAGTTGTGCACTCCGGCTGATCATCGCTCTCCTTGTGCGATAGCTTAGATGTTGTACCTCTCCCGTTGTGCCGAGGATGAAGATAGCTGCCACACCGCCCGCAATGACATGCTCAATGAGGTTCTGCAGCCCCTGCTCATCCAGGGTGTCGTGGTCTGTGAGCGGTGTAACCAGGGGCACGATGATCCCCCGCAAGGAATGGAACAAATGTTCGTTCATGTTGTGTCGGGTTTGTGTCCTGCCGGAGCAATCCGTCGCAGGCACTGTTCATTCGGACATGTTTTTTATGTAAGGAAGCGCTATCGGGTTACTGAACCCAAAGAATTGAAGGGCATTGCTGCCGAGGAACATCTTCTTCTCCTCATCGGTGAGCAGCGTCGATCGCAGCACGAAATCGTACGACATCCTGTAGGTGATGGCAGTGATGGTTCTCGGATAGTCGGAGCCCCACATCAGCTTCTCCATGCCGACCAGCGATGCAGCCTCTTTGATGGCCCAAATGGCTCCATGAAAGGGATAGAACTCCTCATGGAACAACCATGTGATGCCTCCCGATTCAATCCTCACATTCGGATGACGGGCAAGCATGATCTGTTGCTGCCATTGGGGACGCGTGACCATTCCAAAATGACCGATCGCGATCCGTAAACGGGGAAAGGCTGCAATGATCTCCTCCATCTCATCCACCTGAACAGCACCATCGGCCAGGTCGATTGAAAGCAGTAGATCCTCCTGTTCCATCTGTCTGAAAATGGAGAACAGCTCATCGGAGGTGAGAAAGATTCTTCTGTCGGACATCAACAACCGGTTTGCCGGAATTTTCAGCGCCCTGAATCCCTGTAGGAAGAGCTCCGATGCATGCCTGCGCCACCCCTCCCTGCGCAGATCCACCATGCCGCAACAGAGAAAGCGGTCTGGGTATCGTTGTTGCACATCGAGCAGGTATTCATTCTGCAGCCCATCGATGTACTCCTGCGTGATCACAGCTGCCGACACCTGGGCATAGTCCATGTTTGACAAGAAGATCTCGGCAGTGTTGCGGCCATCAATGATAAAGGGAGGCACCATCTGCCGGATCTCACCCATGAAAAGCGAACGCCCATTGTTGAGGGTTTCAATCTTCTGCCCCTCCACCTCGGTATCCTGCCTGAGCCATAAATGGGCGTGCGCATCGATAATAGGATAATCTGTCATCATTCGAACGTAAGGATAATTTTTAACACGTTACCGCGGTTCTCCGACCAGAATCGCAATGCCTCTCCGGCCTCTTCCGGCCGATAGACTGCAGTGATCAGCGACGCGGGGAGCTTGTGGCGTTTGATGTAGGCTATCACCGCACGGAAATCTTCCGGCAAGGCGTTGCGTGAACCCCTGATATCCAGCTCTTTTGATACAAAATACTTGGTTTCGAAAAGGATCTCCGCCTTGGCGTAACCAATGCACACCACCCTCCCGGTGAAAGCTACCAGGTCAATCGCCATGCGGTAGGTAACGGGTGAGCCAACCGCCTCGATCACCACGTCAGGTCCCATCCCATTGGTCAGGGCCATCACCCTCGCCTGCACATCCTCCTCGGCAGAATGGATGGTGTCCGTCGCACCCAGCTGCCTGGCTAACGCCAACTTATCCCTGTCCATATCGACAGCGATCACACGCGCACCACGCAGTGCAGCACGTATGATCGCACCCGTGCCGATCATGCCACAACCAATCACCATCACCACATCCAGGTCGGTGACAGCTCCTCTGGAGACGGCATGAAAACCCACACTCAACGGTTCAACAAGTACGAGATCCCTCGCGCTGATCTGATCGTCGACAATCACCTTTTGCCAGGGCAGCACCACATATTCACACATGGCACCATCGCGCTGTACGCCGAGCGTCTGGTTAAACTGGCAGGCATTGGGCCGTCCGTTGCGACAGGAAGGGCAGGAGCCGCAGCTGGTATAGGGATTCACCGTACAGCGCATTCCCACGCTGATCGATTCCGGCACGCCGGTGGTGACCGCCTGTATAACCGCACTCACCTCGTGTCCCGGTATGACCGGCATGCGAACCATCGGATTCATCCCCAGGAAAGTGTTCAAATCTGATCCGCAGAAACCGGCATAGATGATTTTCAACAACACCTCACCCGGTTGCGGCGACGGCATCTCCTTTTCCATTGACACTGCCTCACCGACAGCTGTTATCTTGACTGATTTCATTCCTCTGTTCTATTTTTTTTTTTGATTAACTGTTCAACCATGTATCCCGAAAGCGGGGCTCCAGGATCTTCCTCACATCTGCCAACAGCTCCTCGTTGAGTGGCTCAGCCATCCATCGCATGTTTTGCACAACCGATGAGCTGCGGGTGGTGCTGAACAGGGTGGTGGCGATCTTCTGATTCGATACCGCAAACTGTATGGCCAACTTTTCGATGCTCTCACCCTTTTCACGACAGTAGTCAGCCGCTTTCCGGCAGAGAATCTTAAGCGGTTCCGGTGCGGGATGCCAGGCAGGGGCGCCACGTTCGGTCAACAGCCCCATGGAGAAGGGAGAGGCATTGATCACACCCGTCCCGTGTTGTGCAAAATAGTCGAGATAATCACCCAGCGCATCATCGTTGAGCACGTAATGGCAAAAGGAGAGGACCGCCTCAACGGTACCCGGCGGCACATGATCAATGACATAGACAAAATGACGCAATGTAAGGTTGGTGATCCCCACATGTCCCACAAGACCCTTCTCCCGCATCTCCACCAGCTTGGGCAGTGTCTCGTTGCAGACAAGGTCGAGGTCGGCAAATTCAATGTCGTGCACGTTGATCAGGTCGATGTGATCCACATGCAACCGTTCCATGCTCTGATAGACACTCTCTTCCGCTCTTCGCGCCGAGTAGTCCCACTCATTCACCCCCTCATTGCCATATCTGCCTACCTTGGTAGAGAGGTAGTAGCTCCCCCGGTCTGCCCGCGACAATGCTTTCCCAAGTACCTTCTCTGCTTTCAGGTGTCCGTAATAGGGCGACACATCGATGAAATTGATTCCCAGCTCCAACGCTGTCAACACGGCATCAATCCCCTCTGCCTCTTTCAGTGAGTGAAAGACTCCCCCCAGGGAGGAGGCTCCGAAGCTCAGTGGGGTAACCCTCATGCCGGTGCTGCCGATCTCTCTTTTTTCCATTTGTGTTTCAATAACAGGTTATTTCGATTCTTTTTTTTTACCAAATTCAGTCTGCTGGCGTTCAACCTCATCGAGTGCGCTTCGTTTGTCCGCTTCGCTGATGGCCTGCGGTGCCACTCTCCCACTCTCGCCCGATCGGGCATTGACCGGCTGATCAACTGCCATCTCCAGATAATTGAGGGGGAGTGGTGGTGCGATGCTCTCAAACGCAATCTCAGCTGGCGCGGGTGCATGCGATCCCCCAAAGAGTACCCTGGCATTCACCTTTATCTTTCCATGACGTGTGGTGGAGCGGATCAGTATCGGGGCGGAGCCGAACTCCACCTCCCGGGGATTGGCGCCGATCGTCTCATCGCCAATGATGGTAGCCTCACCCGTTACGGTGAAGAGAATGCGATCTTTTGCCAGCCGCCTCACGTTGCCATTGTCATCGGTCACTTCCGCGATCACCGTGACGAAATCGGACCCGTCGGCAACCAGAGAGGTCCCCTTCCCATCCAGATACAGCCTAAGCTTTGTGGATCGCCTCGAAGGCATCTTCTTGCTTCTGGCCACCACCTTCCCGTCGATCAATCCTTCGGCCACGATGCTTACCTTTTGCCAGTTTTTCCGCACATAACTATGTTCTCTCATTTCCCAGAAATCAAATATATTCTTGAACAGCAGCGGGGCGTAGGGAATTCCCCCGGCAACTCTTTCCACTTTCTGCATCAGGGTGTCCGTCTCATAAACAATGAGCCGCACCGAATCGCAGTTGCTGAAAACCACCACATCCTTGCCGGAGAAAGGAGTAATCTCATGGGCGATAAATACCATGGGTCCTCTCTCTGCCACAGGATGGGAGATTTGCGGATCTACCTGACTCTTGAACATCTCAAAGGCATACTTTGGTTGACGAAAAGCATCAGAGATCCCACCGAAGTAGGGATCAGGGTGATAGCCCCTTTGATGATCGAACGGATGCCATTGTGCACCACCGATAAACTGTCCGGTGGTATGGAACATGGCACCGTAGGATTCGGCCAGCGAGAGGGCTTGCACCAGTTGAGGCTGCTCACCCCAGCTCCTGGATGCCCTGTTGTTGTTATTGTGTGCATACCAGTCATCCACATTCTCTCCAAATTCACGCGTAAAGATACTCTGTTTTACCTTACCTTCGTCATTTGGCCATCCATAAACCAGCCCATAATGTTCCGACACACCCTCGGAATGAAGATCGCCTGCCGCAACCGGTGCACCGGGATAGGGAAACTCCTCTTTTGTGATCTTCAGTGCCTCCAGTGAGAAATCAAGCGGAAACCGGGTTTCATTTAAAATAGGTTCCCAGACGAGCACGGAGGGATGGTTTCTGTCACGGCGAATCATCTGCCGGTTGTTCTCCTGTACCAGCCGTACGAACTCAGGATCCTTATTCCAGTACTGCCACCCGGGAGTGGCCACAATGACAAACAGGCCCAACTCATCACAGGCATCCATAAAGGCGGGGTCTTGCGGGTAATGCGCGGCACGGATGATCTCACATCCCGCATCGCGCAGTTTTTTAGCATCCCTCCAGTGCTGTGAATTGGGAACCGCATTGCCCACATAGGCAAAGTCCTGGTGCCGGTTGGCTCCGATCAGTTGGCCATAAGGTTTCCCGTTCAGATAAAAGCCATCCCTTCCCCGGAACTCCGCACGCCTGATGCCGATGCGAGTCGTTCCACCGTCCAATGGCTTATCTCCTTCCAGCACCCTCGAGTTGATCCGATAGAGGTAGGGACTTCGGGGCGACCAGAGGTTGAGATTCTCCAGCGTCATGGTCTGTTTTACCGTCTTGTCTTTGCCCGGACCGAGACGCACCCTGCTCTTCACCGAACGGAGCACATTGCCTCCGGCATCGCAGAGCTCGGTCAGTAAAACAATACTCCTGGTTTTGATATCGTTGTTTGCAATGTCGGTATCGATAAACAGATCGGCACTTTTGTCACTGATACGGTCGAAATGCACAAACACCCCGCCACCTGCAACCTTGTTTGCCTCCACCGCATGGGTGATGGCAACCTTCGATTTGGCCATCAGCCATACATCCCGGTAGATACCTCCGTGATAGGCAAAGTCGAGGGTATACTGTGGCTTTCCCGGGGGGTAGCTCTTGTCGTCGCTGTTATCGGCATACAGTGCCACCAGACAGGTGTCACCCGGCTGCAGGCACGCATCGGTGAGTGAGACGGAAAATGGGAGGTATCCACCAACATGCTCTTTCACCTTCTTCCCGTTGAGATAAACGACCGATCGGCCCATCACCGCTTCAAAGTTTCTGTTCCGTTACCGCTTTCTCACCACAATCGCTCTCCCTGTTAAAATGGTAGAAAGGTGTTTTATAAACCTTTATCTCCTGCTGTGTGAACCGCTCTTTCAGTCTGCTGACGACCTCTTCAACCCTATGTTGATCAATATATAAAACCCAGTGATTCTTCCAGTTATAAATGCTTCCCCGCTCAATTTCATGGGTCTCGCCAAATTGGATCATCTCTTCTTCAGCGATCACCGCTGTGGGTGCGACAATCTCTATGATCGCAACATCCTGTGGGGTGTCACATGCGTTTCCGCAGGGGTGAGACATGGGTAGGCCGGCGCGATGATTCGATTGGCGGCAACCCGGTGGGAAACATCATGCTCGATCATATCTCAGCCAGCTGGGGCCTCGATGAAAACATGTCGATCTACCGTCACATGTGGAACGACAGCACCGGTAAGAAAGAGTTGAAGCTGGGAACGGTGAACATTACCATCCAGAACTCCATCTTTTCCGAAGCACTCGACACCTGGAATCACTCATTTGGTTCCACCCTGGGAGGTGAGAATGCCTCCTTCATGCGCAACCTGTGGGCCAACAATACCGGCCGCAATCCCTCCATCGGCTGGAATGGGGTCTTCAATTTCGTGAACAACGTGGTATTCAACTGGATGCACCGCTCGGTGGATGGTGGTGACTACACTGCCAAATACAACATCATCAACAACTATTACAAACCGGGGCCCGTCACCCCCACTGGCTCACCGGCAGGCCATCGCATCCTGAAACCGGAATCAGGACGCAGCATGCTCTCAAGGAAAGTATACGGCATGGCATATGTTAACGGGAACATTGTAGAGGGAAATGCAGCGGTGACCGAAAACAACTGGAACGGTGGTGTGCAGGTGGAGGATCTGCCCGATGCGGGTGAATATACCGACGAGATCAGGTCGAAGCGTCCGTTTGCCATGCCGGCGATGCGCATCATGGATGCAGCGGATGCGTTCGATCATGTGCTGAACAATGCGGGAGCCACGCTACCCAGGCGTGATGCTGTGGACGAACGTATTGTCAGGGTGGTGCGTACGGGCATCATTGAGTATGCCGGGCAGATCAGTCTGGAGCATGTTCCCAAGTTTGAGCACCGTCGTTTACCCGACGATTCCTACAAGATGGGCATCATCACCGACATCAGCCAGGTGGGTGGTTACCCTGCCTACAATGGAACACCTTATCTGGACAGTGACGGTGACGGCATGCCCGACTGGTGGGAGAACAGATATGGGTTGAACCCCGGTGATCCCTCGGATGCCACCGGCGATCTGAATGGTGACGGGTACAACAACATCGAGAAGTTCATCAACGGCATCGATCCGCTTACTAAAATCGACTGGAGCAACCGGCAGTTCAACTACGACACCCTGCAGGGAAAAGGCTCGCTGCATAAACAGTAAAATGCAAAAACCATGCGGATGAAAAAAATAACCCTCATTGCCGGATGGCTTATCGTGGGACTCCTCACCATCACTGCGCAGGTGGAAAACAGGGAGCAGGAAAAGGCCCACCTGGAGCTGCTGACCAACCGGTCAGAGAAGATACTGGAGGAGTATGTGCGCTTACCGCAGGGTGTCACGCACAGCAAGGTGCGGTCACTGATGGTGAAACAATACCGGGAGCTCAACAAGGTGCACGACGAAACGGATGCCAGAGTGAAGAAGCTGATGAATAGCCAGTTGACCAAGGAGAAGGCAGCCGAACGGATTGAAAGTGAAAGGAGGAAAGCTACCCGCAAGCTGCTGAAGTTGCAGAAGAAGTTCCTTGCAAACTTATCGAAAGAGCTCGACAGCATTCAGATTGACCGTGTCAAAGATGGGATGACACTGGGTGCGCTGAACCACAACTACCGGGGATTCACCGAGATGATTCCCACCCTCAGCGAGGAGGAGAAGGCACACATCTACAACGAGCTGCTCAAAGCCCGTGACGAAGCCATGAACATGGGGTCGTCGGAAGAGAAGTTGAATGTCTTCAGAAAATACAAAGGCAGAATCAACAACTGGCTTTCCGCTGAAAGGGGGTATGACCTGAAGAAAGAGGGTGAAGCCTGGCGGAAGAGGATCAATTGAACGGGTCAATGTGCAATTACAATCTTTTGACTATATTTGCATTGGCGTGTATCAATTCATGGATCAATGAAGAATGTGGTTTTCCTGTTGATGATGTTGCTCTGTTTCACAACCTCACTCATGGCTGGAGAGCAGAATCGAAAGAAGGTGGCTGTGGTGCTGAGTGGCGGATCAGCCAAAGGATTTGCACATGTGGGTGTGCTCAAGGTGCTGGAACGTGCCGGCATCCCCATCGACTATGTGGCCGGCACCAGCATGGGTGCCGTGGTGGGTGGTCTCTATGCAGTTGGGTATGATGCAAACAGCATCGACTCGCTGATACAACTGCAGGACTGGGACAACCTGATGCGTGACAACATCTCCCGTGAAAACCTGCCTGCAACCCAGAGAGACAAGCGAAACGAATTCATCGTCTCACTGCCCTACCGGTTCAACTTCAGGGAAAGAAGCGGCAGGGTGAGCCTGCCACGTGGTGTCTACAGCGGACAAAACCTCTACAGTCTCTTTCTAAACCTGACAATCGGTTTCCAACAGGAGATGCATTTCGATGATCTCCCCATACCCTTCGGATGTGTGGCTGCCGATGTGCGAAGTGGCAAAGAGGTGGTTTTCCGTGAGGGGATCCTCCCGGAGGCCATCAGAGCCAGCATGGCCATACCGGGTCTCTTCACACCAGTGGAGAAGGACAGCATGCTGCTCATCGACGGGGGTGTGATCA
Organism: Bacteroidota bacterium; assembly: GCA_023399295.1. Classification (GTDB taxonomy): domain Bacteria; phylum Bacteroidota; class Bacteroidia; order Bacteroidales; family Dysgonomonadaceae; genus Proteiniphilum. Next base: position 24,279 of record JAEWQF010000050.1, on the reverse strand, counting down.
ACAACTACCCTGTGGATGTGGCCCGGAGCATGGGTGCCGACATCGTGATCGGGGTGATCATCCCACCCGATGAGAAGGAAACAGAGCAACAACGCGGCAACATCACCGAGATTGCAGAGCAGCTCACCAACTTCGTGGGAAAGGAAAAGAAACAAGAGAATATTGCGCAGACCGATCTGCTGATCACTCCCAGAATTCACCCTTTCGGTTCTATGGATTTCCAGAAGCCGGCAATTGACTCGCTGATCGCACGCGGTGAGCAGGCGGCAATGCAACATTGGGAGGCCCTCATGGCACTGAAAGCGTCGCTGGGAATCACTGGCAGTGATCCTCCAGTACGGGAACGACAAAACCCCTATCTTCATCTCGACACGCTGCTCATTGATCAGGTCAGCGTGGAAGGGGTGTCACCCCGTGATGTGAAGTGGATATTGCGCATGCTTCCTGAACAAATTGAAAAGGTCACCCGCAACGATCTGGATGTCATTACAGCCCGAATGTATGGTGCGAATCTATTCTCACGCATCACCTACCGACTCGATGGTGACCAACCCTTCAACCTGGTCTTCCTCGTTGAACCGAAGGAGTACAACACCCTCAACCTGGGAATCCATTTCGACACGCGCGACATGGCGGCAATCCTGGCAAACACCACTGTCAGACTGGGAGAATCATACAACTCGATGATCGACATCACCACACGACTCAGCCGCGATCCCTACCTGCAGGTAGACTATACCATCAACAACGGTCTTTTTTACAGGGGTGGCATCAGCTATCGCATCAGCAACAACGATCTGAGCATCTACAACAGGGGCAGGCTCTCCTACCACCTGGGTGTTCTGCGCAATGCGCTCGACCTCAACTTCTCCGAGTTTTATTTCGGAAACATAAAATTGCATCTGGGTGCGGGTTTTGAATACTTCGATTTCTTCAACCTGCTGGGACGTACCAGCAATCCCGCACTGCGGGGAATCAAGGATCAGCTTTACATCAACTACATGATCAACGGGGTGTACGACAACCTGAACAGCACCTACTTTCCTTCATCGGGACAGTACTTCTCGTTTCGGTATACCCTGCATACCGACAACTTTCTGCAACTAAAGAATGAACTTCCGCTCAGCGTGTTGAAGATGAACTTCTTGAAACCGCTGCAACTGGACCGCAAGACATACCTCACGCCACGCATCACAGCCCGTTACGTGATGAATGACAGCGTGCCCCATATCTACCGCAACTTCGTGGGTGGGAGAAGCGACGGGCACTACCTCCCCCAGCAAATAGCGTTGCAGGGATCTGCCGGGATGGAGGTGCTTGACAACATGGTAGTCTCTCTCGATGCCATGCTTCACCATGCGTTCCGCCCCAACAACTACCTCTATTTGCATCTCAACTACACCCTGCATCACGACCATCTCTACAACCTGTTCCAAGGCAAAGCCTACTGGGGGGGCAACATGGGCTATTCGTTCCTCTCCATTGCCGGACCAATGCGCATTGAGTTGGGCTACTCGGGACTCTCCCGCAAGTTTTATCCGTATGTCTGCTTCGGTTACTCCTTTTAGAAACTCCCACACTGTAAACGGGTTTCATAATCAAAATCGATGGATGATAGTGCATCTCTCATTTTGAAACAAGGGAGAAATTTGTTATTTTTGTAGTAGAATTTTCGAATACAAAACATTCAAAAAAGAAAAATGATGAAGACATTGGATTATCTGGGTTTAGAGCCCAAGGGAGTGAAGAAAAGTGTTGACGGATTGCAGGAGCTGCTTGCCAGCTTCCAGGTTTACTACACCAACCTGCGCGGTTTCCACTGGAACGTGAAAGGGATGATGTTTTTTGGTGCACATGCCCGTTTCGAGGAATATTATGACGACGCAGCGGCGAAGGTTGATGAAATAGCAGAACGGATCCTGATGCTGGGTGGTGTGCCTGCCCACAACTTCAGCGACTACCTGAAAGCTTCTGCCATCAAGGAAACAGAGGTGATAAGCGACCACAAGGAGATTCTCAAGCTGATCCTCGATTCCCTGAAGGTGTTGATTGAGCTGGAGCGTAAGGTGCTTGAGAATGCCTCCGAAGGAAACGATGAAGGTACCGTGGCACTGATGAGTGATTTCATCGCATCACAGGAGAAAACTGTCTGGATGCTGACTGCCACTCTTTCGTAAGGAGAGCACCTGACCGAACAGATTGAAAGCCGTTCCGCCACTGAGGCAGGAACGGCTTTCTCGTTGTGAGGACACGCCTGGAATATCTTTTCAATGCCTTTCAGCCATTCACCTCACCGGTTTCCAATGATTGTCTGAAACAGCCGGCGATAGGTCTCCCCTATCGGGATCTGTTTCTTGGCGATGACGATCCGGTTCTTGTTGACACTGCTGATCTTATTTCTGTGAATGATGTAGGAGCGGTGCACCCGCATGAAACGATCGGCTGGCAACTCCTCCTCGAGTGCTTTGAGGCTCATGAGCGAGAGAATAGGTTTGGGATCCTGTTCGGTATAGATCTTCACATAATCTTTCAATCCCTCGATGTAGAGGATCTCTTCGTAGTGCAGATGAATCAGCTTGTATTCCGACCGCACGAAGAGTCCTACTTTCTCCTGCCGATGCTCTGCCAGAGGTTTTTGTTCTGTCATCTCAAACCAGGTGAGCGCCTTCTTGGCAGCGGTGAGGAACTCGCTAAATGAGAAGGGTTTGAGGAGATAGTCGAGCGCATTTACCTTGTATCCCTCCACGGCATACTCACTGAAAGCAGTGGTGAAGATGATGCGCGTTTGGTTGCTGATGATGCGGGCAAAATCCATCCCGTTCACTTCGGGCATCTGGATATCGAGAAAAAGAAGATCCACTTTCTCTCCACCAATCTGTTTCATGGCGGAAAGGGCATTGCTGTATTTTCCGGTGAGTTGCAGGAACGTGGTCCTTTCCACGTATGATTCGAGGAGGGACAACGCCAGGGGCTCATCATCAACGATCCAGCAGTTCAGTATCATCCTTTTGCTTTTTTGTGTCGATCACCAGCACGGTAGCATAGACATCATCTTCAACAGTGGTGTGCCAGAGGTAGCTGTCGGGATAGAGCAACTCCAGTTTACGTTTCACCAGATCCAGCCCGATACCGCTGCCACTCTTGTCGGACCCGCTCTTTGGAAAGTAGCTGTTGCGGGTTACAAACTCCACCTTGCCGTCGGGATGCTCCTTCAGAGAGATCTCGATGAAAGAGTCATTTTCGCCACTGATACCGTGTTTGAACGCATTCTCCATCAAAGATATAAAAATTAAGGGAGATATGAGCGTGTTACCGGTCTCAGAATATTCAAAATGAGTACTCAGCTTCACATTGTCGGAAAGGCGGATGCGCATCAATTCGATGTAGTTGCGCATGAATTCGGCCTCCTGCCGCAACGGCACGAAGGTCTGGTTGTTGTCGTAGAGCAGGTGCCGCAACAGTTTGCTCAGGTCCATCACAGCTTGCTGCGCCTTGGGTGGGTTGAACTCAATCAGTGCGTAGATGTTGTTCAGCGTGTTCAGCAGGAAGTGGGGGTTGATCTGGTTCTTCAGGTTCTGCAACTCAGCCTCCGACTTGGCTTTGGCCAGCTCCTTGCGCTCATTCTCCACCTGTAGCCAACGGACCGTCATCTTGAGTGCCACACTCAACCCCATCATCATAAGGAGCGAGGTGGAGTTGCGCAGCAAGAACAACAGCGGGAAGAAGTTGTTGCCGTTGGGGCGACCGCGCCAGCGGGGTCTCAGATAAGGCCACAGCCACTCCATCAGTTCGCGTGTATAGTGCATGATGAATGAGACGAGAATGACCAGTACGATGTTCCACAGGATAAATGCCTTGTTCCTCCCTTTGAAGAGCAGCTGTTCTATCAGCAGGAAGAAGTTCAGATAAAAAACCAACAGAAAACCCAGCATCTCCGGCACGGAACGAAGGAAGGGGCGCCAGGTAAAGATGCGTTCCGAATCAATGAAAAAGTAGGGGAGGATGAAGATCACCCCCCAGAGAAGCAGATGGACAAACAAGTTGTTCCAGCTGCTCCCCGTTTTTTGTTTCAATGCTTTTCCCATCTCACTGTTGTAATATTGGCAACCTTACTGTTACATTCTGCCATGACCGCCACCGGGTCCGTATCCTCGTCCAAAACCTCGCTGCGGCATCATATCCTGTTGGGTGGCACCCCCCTTGAAGATATTGAAACGATAAACGAAGTGCACCATGAAGTAGCTGGTCAGCGTGTTTGTCGTAGTGTCACGGATATAGTTCGAGGTCACACTGCGGCTGATGTTGCTGCGTTGCTGCAGGATGTCGTATATCTTAAAACGGATGGTACCATTCTTTTGTTTAAAGACCGTCTTCTGCAAGGAGGCATTCCAGAGCCACTCATTCTGATCGAAGCCATCGGAATAACCCGAGTTGGTGGAGTAGTTGATGTCGCTCTCCAGGCTCATATCCCAGGGGAGGTAGATGGTGGTAGAGGCATTCCCGCCGTAGTTGAGGTAGTTCTGGTTCTGCTGCCCCTCGAGGCTGTTGGTCACATTGTTGTAGTTCACGTTCCCCCGCACGGCGAAGTCGAACTGCTCGGAGCGGTAGTTGAGACCCAGCATCTCCATCAGCGACATCCGTTTGTTGGTATTCTTCTCGTTGTTGCTGAACCCGTTGGTATTGCTGTAGCTGGCGAACGACATGGAGAAGATTGAGAACTTGATGTTTTTCAGCGGCACGTTGAACATCATCCGTCCGTTCAGATTCCAGTTGCCCTCCACGTTGCGGTAGGTGGTCTCCCTGCGGCCGGTGGTGATGTCGGTGAAGGAGGAGGAGACGATGTCGTTTGTCATGTACCCGCCATTGAGGAAGACGTTGAACGAGCTGGCCTTCTCCGGGTTCGACAACTGGTAGCGGATGTCGAGGCGATGCTCGAACGAAGGCTTCAGATCGGGATTACCGTAACTGATGTTGAGCGGGTTGCTCACATCCACCACCGGGGAGAGTTGTGAGATGGAGGGTTGATCTGTATCTCCGAAATAACGAAGACGCAGGTTGTTGGTACGGCTCCAGCGGTAGTTGATTTGTGCCATGGGTGAGTAGTTGACCACCTTCTGTTCACCTTCATAGATCATGTTGCTGCCCACGAAGGTCTTGCTCAGTGAGGAGGATGGTTGGATGGAGAAACCGAACATGTAATCGTATTTCTCCCTCACCCCCTTGAAGTTGGCCTCTATCTCCTGACTCACGAAGTTGTTCTCCAATCGCTTGCTATAGACCGTATCGAGCACTGTGTAGTTGCCATTGCCGTCTTTTGTACGGGTATCCCTGTCAGAATCGGAGTTGTTTGTACGATAGCGGTAGGCCAGTTGAAGGTAATGACTCTCGCCCAACGGTTCCACATAAGAGAGGTAGCCACTCAACGAACGGTTCTCACTGAGGTTGGTGAAACGCTGGTCGATCAGGTCATCGGGACGTGTCCCGTTGTAAAAGGTGCCTGAGAGGCTTGTTCCGTCGTTCTCGGAGTCACCGCCCTGTGCCCTCAGTTGCACGCTCAGAATCCGTCCCTCCTTACCCAGTTCGCGGCTGGCATCGACGTTGATTGAATAATTCTTACCGGTACCCTCTGAAAAGTAATCGGAATCACCGTAGTTGATGGTATCACCCGATAATTCGTTTTCGGTAAAAAAATCACCCGTCTCATTGCGTTCGTTGGTATAATAGGAGAAAGCAGGACGTACGATGATGCGTGTAGCCGAGTCGGGCTCCCACTCCAGGCGCAGATCAGCTCCGAAGTTCTGACTGATGCTATTCGATCGGTTCCGTTCAGTCTCCAGGGTATTGCCTGCACTGAGGATGTGCTGGGTGAAGAGATCCGAGTTGACGTTGGTATCGGTGAAACCGTAGCGCACGTTACCACCCAGCTTCAGTTGGGGGGTGAACTGCTTGCTGAAGTTGCCACCGGTGTTGCCGGAGGTTGAGATCCCGTTGCTGCCACCAAAACCGCCTCGGCCTCCGCGGCCACCACCACCGCCCATGCCGCCAAACATGGCGGAGGAGAGGTCGGAGAAGCCAGCGTTGTTGGTGTTGTTGATGCTTCCCAGGAAGGTATATTGATCCTTGTCCTTCATGTAGTTGACCATGGCATTGCCCTCATAGCGATCCTGGCTGCCGTAACCGGCAAAAGCGTTGCCAAAGAGCCCCTCTTTCATGCCTGGACGTACGGTGAGGTTGATCACGTTCTCCTCTTCGCCATCATCAAAGCCTGTCATCTGCGACTGCTCTGTTCTGCGTTCGAGCACCTGCAGCTTGTCGACCATCCTTGCCGGCAGATTCTTGGATGCCACCTTGGGGTCATCGCTGAAGAACTCTTCGCCATCCACCAGAATCTTGGTGATCTCCTTGCCGTTCACGGTGATCTTGCCATTGGCGTCGATCTCCACACCGGGCATCTTCTTGAGCAGATCTTCCACAACGGCACTCTCTGTCACCTTGTAGGAGTCGGCATTGTACTCCAGGGTATCCCCCCGCACGGCGATCTCGGCGGCCTTGGCGGTCACCACTGTTTCAGAAAGAAGGATGTTGTCGCTGTTCAATGCGATGTCTCCCAACCTCACATTGGGTTGCTGTGCATTAACCGCAACATTCCTGTACTCGTTGAGATAACCGATGTAAGTGACCTGTATGATGTAGTTACCACGGCTTACCGGGATTGTAAAACGACCATTGTCGTCACTGGCCACACCGGTCACGTAGGTACTGTCTGATTGTTTCAGGATGCGCACGTTGGCCAGCGATACCGGTTCTTCGGTATTCCCGTCTAGGAGTCTTCCAGAGATGCTGCTGCCAGTCTGTGATTGAGCAGGGAGGGATGCAAATAGCGCAGTAATCGCAACTAAAAAGGGGATAATTTTTTTCATTTTATGTTTCTACAAATAGTTGTGTGCAAATTATAATGAAGAACTGAAGAACGCCACAAAAATACCGCCTGTAACAGCATAAATCAAATGAAATAGATAAACAATCCGGTTTTATCGACCAACCGCCCTCTTTGATGGAGCAATCTGCGTGCGAATGGGAATAAAAAACACAAAACGGTCGATTCTATTATTTTTTTTTTACTTTTGTCAATCAAGGAAAATAACATTCAAGAAGTCTGTCACCCTGTAGTGGGTAAATAACCGTCGTTTATGTTGAAGTCGTTAAGAAATGAAGATTGGGTTGCCACCCTCATCGGAGGAGTCATCCTGCTTCTCGTTATCCTGTTTCCTGCTGTGATGAAACACTTTGCAGTTGTTTCTGTAACCGTTGCACTGTTGGCCTGGTTGGGATACCTTTTCATGGGGAACCGCGACAGAGGAGCCTTTCTGCTCTCCTTTGCGCTCATCTTCCTGATGGCCTGGCTATCCCGCACCCTCGCAGCCATCCCTCTCATCAAAAGCACCGGTTTTGAATCGGTCTTCTTTGCAGTGATCATCGGCCTACTGATACGCAACACCATCGGCCTGCCCAAATGGCTGGCTCCGGCCGCCCGCAGCGAATATTACATCAAGGCGGGGCTGGTGATATTGGGCAGTTCCATCTTTTTTCAACAGATCATGGTGGCCGGTTCGCTTGGCATGGTACAGGCAGTGGTAGTGGTCCTCTCCGTATGGTATTTCAGCTTCTGGGTTGCCACCCGCTTCTTCCGCATCGACAAGGAGATGTCAATCCTGCTTTCCAGCGCGGTCTCCATTTGTGGCGTCTCGGCAGCAGTGGCTACCAGCGGTGCGATGAAGGGTGATCCCAAGAAGCTCTCGTTTGTTATTTCGCTGGTGCTGATCATCGCCATCCCCATGATGTACCTTCTCCCCTGGCTGGCGCAACAGATGGGGTTGAGTCAGGAGGTGGCCGGTGCCTGGCTGGGTGGCACCATCGACACCACCGCAGCGGTGGTTGCTTCGGGTAAGTTCATTGGCGAGACGGCAGAGAAATACAGTGTGATCATCAAGTCGGCACAGAATGTGCTGCTGGGGGTGGCTGCCTTTGCCATCTCCATCTACTGGTCATACAAGGGCACCAACAGTGACATCCGACCTTCGGGGAGTGTGTTGTGGGAGCGTTTTCCCAAGTTCGTGCTGGGCTTCATCGCAGCCTCGTTGCTCTTCAGTTTCGCATTCAGCCTGGAGACCGGCAAGGCATTGTCGGGTGTGGCAAACAAGGGAGCACGCGAGCTGCTCTTCTCACTGGCCTTCGTCAGCATCGGTCTGGAGACCGACTTCCGTTACATCTTCAAGAAGGAAAACAGCCGGTTCATCTGGTCGTTCCTCACGGCACAGACCTTTAACATCCTGCTTACCCTGTTGATTGCCTGGCTGCTGTTCCGTTTCGTGTAATTAAACGATCCGGTTGCTGATCTATTTCTTCAACGCAACGAGTCCGGCAGTCGCCCGATTAAAGCTCCCGGGCCAGTTTGATCCACATGAAGTTGGCTTTCTCGGGTGTGATCTCCATCCATGCATCGAGTTGAAACTCAAAGCAGACAGCCGAAGCGGTAGGCAGGTTGTCGAGGCGTACCCCCAGGTCATTGACCAGCTCGGTCACACCGGGATTGTGGCCCACATAGAGGCATTTGTCCACCTCGTCGGGCAACTTGGAAAGGGTGTTCAATATCCATGCAGCCGGTGCGAAATAGAGGTTCTGGTCGGTCTGTATCAGCTCCTCGTCACAGCCGATCCCCCTGGCTGCGAGGATAGCAGTATCGTGTGCTCTTCTTGCCGATGAGGCCAGGATCAGGTCTGGCTTACCGGTTCGAATGCCGATATAACTCCCCATCTCCCGGGCATTTTTCTCTCCCCGCTCCGTGAGCAGACGGTCATAATCATCCTTGGCCATGGTATCTTGTTCGGCTTTGCCATGCCGCAATATGATCAAATGTTTCATTTCGTATCTGACTTTTAAAAGCGACAAAATTACGGATAATATTTCACATAAAGCGAAGACTGATTCCTGTGAGAGCAGAAAAAAATGAGGAGTCACCTTCCGTGGTAGAGGCTGTGATGCGTGTCATCAAGATCGTGCAGGCAGAGGAACAGTTAAAGGCGATCTACAATTTAAGAAGAGGCTAACGCTTACTCCCAGCTGAGCATCACCTTGCCACACTGACCGCTCTCCATCACATCGAACCCCTGCTGATAGTCATCCACGTTGAAACGGTGGGTGATGATTGGTGTGAGATCGATGCCGGAGATGATCATCTGCTCCATCTGATACCATGTTTCCCACATCTCCCTGCCATAGATACCTTTCAGGGTGAGCGCCTTGAAGATGATCTCATTCCAGTCCACCTGGGTGTTGTTGGGCAGGATACCCAACAGCGAGATCTTGGAGCCGTTGTACATGTTGTCGATCATCTCACGGAAACCGGCGGACGATCCCGACATCTCGAGCCCCACATCAAAGCCGCGCATGCCCAGTTTCTGCAGTGCCTGCGCGATGGTCTCTCCTTTCGAGGGGTTGACAGTGAGTGTGGCACCCATCTTACGGGCTATCTCGAGGCGGTAGTCACTCAAGTCACTCACCACGATGTAACGTGCTCCGGCGAAGCGACAGATGGCGGTGGCCATGCTACCGATCAGCCCCGCACCGGTGATCAGTACATCCTCGGCGATCAGCGGGAAGGAGAGTGCGGTATGTGTGGCATTTCCGAAAGGGTCCATGATGGATGCGATCTCGTCGGGGATGCGGGGATCAAGCTTCACCACGTTGGCAGCCGGCAGGGAGAGGTACTCGGCAAAGGCACCATCGCGGTTCACCCCTACTCCGATGGTGTTCTCACAGACATGGAGCTTGCCACGACGGCAGTTGCGACAGTGGCCACAGGCGATGTGTCCCTCGCCGGTCACCCTGTCACCCACCTTCAGGTTTTCCACACCGCTACCCATATCCACAATCTCACCCACATATTCATGACCAATTGTCATGGGTGTCTTGATTGTCTTTTGCGACCAGTCGTCCCACTTGTAGATGTGGAGATCGGTACCGCAGATCGAAGTCTTCTTGATCTTGATGAGCACATCGTTCACACCAATGGTGGGAACAGGAACCTCTTCCATCCAGATTCCTTTTTCAGGATTCAGTTTGACGAGTGCTTTCATATTATTCAGCTTTTTAGTGTTCAGCTCTCAGTTCTCAGCTTTTGGCGTCGGCAGCGTCTACAGCGTCGACAAAGAGCGGTTTGATGATTTAATCTTAGGCGGTCATGCAATGATTTCCAGCTTTTTGCCTACCTTGGTGAAGGCGGCAATGGCCCTGTCGAGGTGTTCGCGACTGTGTCCGGCCGAGAGCTGCACCCGGATGCGGGCCTGTTCTTTCGGTACCACGGGATAGTAGAAGCCAGTGACATAGATTCCCTCTTCCAGCAGGTCGGCAGCGAACTGTTGCGACAATTTGGCATCATAGAGCATCACGGCACAGATGGCCGACTGGGTCGGCTTGATGTCGAAACCGGCCTCCTTCATGCGACCCACAAAATAGTCCACATTCTCATGCAGCCGCTCCTGGAACTCGTTCGTCTCCTGCAACAGTTGAAATGCTTCAATGCCAGCCGCTGCCACCAGGGGTGGTATGGAGTTGGAGAAGAGATAGGGACGGGAACGCTGGCGCAGCATGTCGATGATCTCCTGTCGTCCGGTCGAAAAGCCACCAATGGCACCACCGAAGGCTTTGCCGAGGGTGCCGGTGATGATGTCAACCTGGCCCGACATGTTGTACAGCTCGGTGATTCCCTTACCGGTCCTTCCTACCACACCGGCAGAGTGGCTCTCGTCCACCATCACCAGCGCATCGTACTGTCCGGCCAGCTCCATGATGCGGTCGAGGGGTGCCACGTTGCCATCCATGGAGAAGACCCCATCGGTGACGATGATGCGGAAGCGTTGTGCCTGTGCCTCCTTCAACTGTGCCTCCAGATCGTTCATATCGGCATTGGCATAACGATAGCGTTTCGCTTTGCAGAGACGCACGCCATCGATGATGGAGGCGTGGTTGAGGGCATCGGAGATGATGGCATCCTCCTCGGTGAAGAGGGGCTCAAAGAGTCCACCGTTGGCATCAAAGCAGGCAGCGTAGAGGATGGTGTCGTCAGTACCGAAGAAACGACTGATTGTCTCCTCGAGCTGTTTGTGGTAGTCCTGTGTGCCACAGATGAACCGTACCGACGACATGCCGTAACCACGCTGCTCGAGTGCTTTTGTTGCTGCAGCAATCAGTCGCTGATGATTGGAGAGACCCAGGTAGTTGTTGGCGCAGAAGTTGAGCACCTCTTGTCCCGACTGCACCCTGATCTCCGCTCGTTGCGGAGTCACGATGATTCGTTCCCTTTTGTAGAGACCGGCCTCTTCAATCGCCTTTAACTCAGCCTGCAGGTGTTGTTGCATTTTCCCGTACATGGTTTTTCAATATTTTTTTTTGGTTCAAAGTTTCTGGTCCGATGTTCTTGGTCCGATGTTCTTGGTCCGATGTTCCTGGTCCGATGTTCCCGGTTCAAAGCTGATAACTGGCAGCTAACCGCTCACAACTGATCACTGACTACTATTTATTCTGCCTCATCTGTGAGGGAGGAGGGAAGTGATTTCTTCGCCTTCACACCCAGTTCCCGCAACTTCTCCGCCTGACTGATCAGGTTTCCCCTACCCGATTTGAGCTGTCCAACGGCGTTCTCATAGCTCCGTTTCGCCCGCTCGAGGTGGGTGTCGATCTCGGTGAGCGAGGCGACGAAGTTGACAAACTTGTCGTAGAGGGCTGCACCCCTTTCGGCGATCTCGATGGCGTTACGGTTTTGGTACTCCCTTTTCCAAAGATCGGCGATCAGCTTGAGGGCAGCAATCAGGTTGGTGGGACTGATGAGCAGTATCTTTCTGTCGTAGGCATACTGCCAGAGCGACTCCTCCTGTTGCAGCGCCAACAGATAGGCCGGTTCGTTTGGGATGAACATCATCACGAAGTCGAGCGACACGGCATACTCCTGGTAACTCTTGCGGCTCAGCTCATCGATGTGCCGCCGCACCGAGCGGAGGTGCTCACAGAGCAGTTGCTTCTGCTCCTCGGCGTCATCACTGCCCACATAGTTGACATAGGCGGTGAGCGACACCTTGGCATCGATGATCACCCGACGCTCATCGGGATAAGCGATGATCACATCGGGTTGCATCCGGTTGCCTTGCTCGTTGGTGTGTGCGTTGCCATCCGCATCGCGGAGGAACGCCTGCACGAAGTACTCACGCTCCTTCACCAGACCGGATCGCTCCAGGATGTTCTCCAGGATCATCTGTCCCCAGTCACCCTGTATCTTGCTGTTTCCCTTCAGTGCATTGGTGAGGTTCACCGCCTCGGTGCTCAGCCTGTCGTTCAGGTCGCGCAGCTTCTTCACCTCCTCACCCAGCGAGAAGCGTTCCTTGGCCTCTGTAATGTAAACCTCCTCCACCTTGTTACGGAAACGGTCGATGTTCTCCTCCAGCGGCTTCAGGATGGTGTTGATGTTCTCCCTGTTCAGCCGGGTAAACCGCTCGCTTTTCTCCTCCAGGATCCGGTTGGCAATCTGTTCGAACTCCAGGTTGAACTGCTTGTGGAGTGCGGTGATCTCCGCTTTCTGACCCTCCAGCTTCTCCCACATGGCCCTGTTCTCGGCAGTGACAGTAGCCAGTGACCGGTGCAACGCCTGGTTCTTCTCCATGAGAGTCTCATGCTCTTCTCTCGCAATCGACTTCGACCGCATGTAGAGCAGCGCCATGAACCAGGCAATCAACCCACCTGCCACAAATCCGATCAGGAGATAGAGAAGCTCCATAGGTGGTTGTTATTTGAGGCTCTTCAGCTGGTGACCCATCCGCTTTTTCTTCGTCTCCATGTAAAATTTATTGAAAGCGTTTGGTTCAATCTCAAGCGGCACATTTTCAACCACCTGCAGACCATAAGCCTCCAGGCCTATTCGTTTGGTGGGGTTGTTGCTCATCAGCCGCATCTTGCTCACCCCAAGGCTGCGAAGGATCTGAGCTCCCACGCCATAATCCCGTTCGTCGGCCTGGTAGCCGAGGTGCAGGTTGGCATCCACGGTATCAAGGCCCTGTTCCTGTAGCTTGTAGGCCGCTGCCTTGGCCATCAGGCCAATGCCACGTCCCTCCTGGTTGAGATAGACCAGCACCCCTTTGCCCTCCTGCTCGATCAGCTGCAAGGCCTTGTGGAGCTGCTCGCCACATTCACAGCGCATCGATCCGAAGATGTCACCGGTCATGCAGGAGGAGTGTACCCGCACCAGCAGAGGCTCCTCCTCTTTCCACTCACCCTTGATGAGGGCCAGATGCTCCTGGCCGGTCGATATCTGTTGGAAAGCGATCATCCGGAAGTCACCGTAAGCGGTGGGCAACTGCACCGAGTCACCCCGCTCGATCAGCGACTCGCTCTTGAGGCGGTACTTGATCAGGTCGGCGACCGAGACAATCTTCATATTGAAATTGCGGGCCATCTCCATCAATTCGGGCAGTCTGGCCATGGAGCCATCCTCTTTCTTGATCTCGGCGAGCACGCCTGCCGGGTAGAGGCCTGCCAGACGCGCGAAATCGATGGTCGCTTCGGTGTGTCCCGCCCTGCGCAGCACACCCTTTGTCTGTGCGCGCAACGGGAAGATATGACCCGGACGGCCAAAATCTTCGGGAGCGGTCTCCTTGCGGGTGAGGGCCAGGATGGTTTGTGCCCTGTCGTATGCCGAGATACCGGTGGTGCATCCGTGTGTGAGCAGGTCGATGGAAACGGTGAAAGGTGTCGCATGGATGGAGGTGTTGTGCGACACCATCATCGGGAGATCCAGCTCGTCGGCCCGTTCACGGGTCACCGGTGCGCAAATCAGTCCACGTGCATGTGTCTCCATGAAGTTGATTTTCTCGGGTGTGATGCATTCTGCGGCAATCACAAGGTCACCCTCGTTTTCCCTGTCTTCGTCGTCCACCACGATGATGAAGTTGCCAGCTCTGATTGCTTCGATGGCTTCTTCAATCGTGTTCAGTGTAATATTTTCTTCCATTTAGTTAAATTGATTGTGAGCGGTTTTTTCATTCGATTCGGGGTCGTCTTTCCGGATGATCGCCGCGAGCTCCACGCTGCGTAGGGCGATGTTTCTCAGGTCATTTCTGATCCGCAACTCAAACGGATAGGCGAGCATACGCAACAGGAAACCCAGTGGAATGAGCACCATCGCGATTCGTGCCAGCAGTGAGCCGGGACGGAAGATCCGCACATTGCTGATCAGTATGGGAAATTCCTCCGCCTTGGCAAGGATGTCGATGTCGTGGGCGTTGGAGACCTGATTGAGCGTGATCTCCAGTTTACTTTTGAGTGACCGCAGCTCTTGCTCATACCCTTCGTTGATCCAGTAATCGCGGTATGAGAAGCCGTCGTATTTCCGGAGAATGTGGTTTGTATCGCGTTCAATCTCACCCAGCATCGCCACGATGGCTGGAAAATCAGGGATGTCGATCACCACGCTTTTAACCGTGTATTTTCGTTTCTCGCGGATGAAGAAAAGCCTTCTGAAGAACTGCATATAGGTATCGGCGTTCATGATCACCGAGTCGCTCATCGCTTTTTGCGTGAGGAACACCCCAATGGGAAGGAGGATGAACGAGCTGAACCACATGCCAAACCAGTGCACCCACACACCGTCGCGGGTCATCTTGTAGCCCACGTTGTCGACGATGTAATAAACGATGAACAGGATCACCGAGATGACGATGGGGGTTCCCAGACCACCTTTGCGCACGATGGATCCCAGGGGTGCACCAATGAAGAAAAAGATGAGGCAGGTGAAGGGAATGGTGAACTTGCGGTGCCACTCAATCCAGTGACGGTTGATTGTTTTGCGGGTGGTTGTCTTGTTGAGTGAGCGAAAGAGAAACTCGTTGCTGTTGTTCTCGGCCTTGTGATACGCATTTTGAATGATGGAGGAGCGTTTGTTCAGTTCCATCGACTGGAGGAGGGTGTCGGGCCGAGGCACCTCCACCTCCAGTTTGTTTGTTTGTGCTGTCAGAATGATTGAATCTTTCCGGTCCGCGGGATAACTGTTTCTGAAGGTAAGATGAGAGTAATTCTTCATCATCGATCGGTCCACCAGGTTCACGCTGTCGAGGATCACTGTCATCGAGTCGATCGAGACACTCAACTGTGTAAGATTCTTCGATACATAGTTGGCTGTGGAGCTGCCTTCAATCTCCTCCTCACCCATGCGGTTGAAGTTGGCATCGTAGGCAATCATCATGGTCTTGGTGTCGAAATTCTCCCTTGCGTAGGGAACAAAACCGGCACGGTAGTTTGTGGTGGTTCCCTCGGTGAAGTTCTGGAACTGCTGTCCGCTATACATGGTGAAGATGAGCATGTTCTTGTCTTCGGTCATGCTCATCCGTGCGGAGTCGCAAACAATCACCGCCATGTTGTTGAAGCCGCTGGCCACGTCATAAATCAGCACATCGTAGAGCATGCCGCTCTCTCTGTCCTTACTGCCCACATAGAGGTTGTAACCGCTTATCTCCTTGTAGAACACCCCTTCGGGTACATCCAACTCGGGTGATGCCTGTCTGATCGAGATCAGCAGCGAGTAGAATTTGGTTTGTATCCTTGGCACGGCGTTGTTCTGGAAGAAGAAAGCACCCACACTGATGCATGCAATGAGGATGATGAGTGGCTTCATGATGGTTAGCAGGGGGATCCCTGCCGACTTGATGGCGAGCAGCTCCAGGTTCTCACCCATGTTACCGAAGACCATCAGTGATGCCAGCAGGATGGCCAGGGGGAGAGCCATTGGGATCAGGTTGAGCGCGGCATAAAAAAACATCTCGCCAATGACGTCCAGACCGAGTCCCTTGCCCACCATGTCTTCCACATACTTCCAGAGGAACTGCATCAGTACCAGGAAGAGACAGATGAAGAAGGTCATCAGGAATAGCGGGATGAAGGTGGTCAGGATATACCTGTACAATCGTTTTATGTGGGCAAATCTATTCATCCGTTGAACACAAAAAGAGGAGTGTCAGTTTTGGCGACAAAGATAGTAAAATCAAACGGAGAATCGTGGTTTGAATAATGTAAAGATGATTAAAGCTGTCTCTCCACAGTGTGGTGGTGGGTCAGACGCCAAGGCGTCTCTTGAGCAGCTCCACCTGTGTTTCCCAGAGCGTGATGGCATCACCTTTCTCATCGGGGTCGGCAAAGTCGGTTACCTCGAGGGTCATCTCTCCCGAGAGATCCAGCTTGCGCAGGATAAACTCGAAGTAGATCTGTTCATCCTCCTCATCGAGCCAGTGGTATCGGATCAGTGATTGGGGCTTGCTGGTGACGATCTGTGCCTCATTCGACGATTTCCCCCACATAAATGTGTAGCATGTCTCCGTTTCATCCATCAGTACCTCATCGGCAAACCATTCCGAGAGCCCGTCAATTTGGCTTATCATTCGCCACAAACTGTTTTGGGAAGCGCTGCCCATCAGGAACTCGATATGAAACTTTTCTTTCGACATCTGTCTTGTTAAAAATATGGGTCACAATATACAACATTTTTCCCTACTTTCACAGAAGAAGAACTAAAAAAGAGACAGATGTCGGCACATTCGCCTTAAGGGAGCAAGTGGAGTCAAAAACAAAGAAACTGCCCCCTAAAGGGAACAGTTTCTGTACAATTGTGCTATTTCGTGCCTGCTCACTGAACCGGAATATACTCCACAAAAGCCTCTATTGCTTCATAGGAGGCCAGTCCCAGCTTCCAATAAGTGTCGGCAGTGGTGCGGTTGCGTTCTTCCGATCGTTGCCAGAAGAGCCGTTCGTCGTCGCCCAGGAAGGGGGCGCTTTCCATCTGCGACTGGTGGCGGAGAATGGCGTTGCGTTTCTGTCGCAGCTCTTCGGGTGAGAGCGGCACCGCCATCTCGATGTGGTCTATCTCCCACTCCATCCAGGCACCGCGATACATCCATATGCGGCACTCCTTGAACCACTCCTCCTCTTTCACCAGGTCTACCGATGCGAGGATGGCATCGAGACACACCTTGTGTGTGCCGTGCGGATCGGCCAGGTCGCCTGCCACGTATATCTGATGGGGCTTGATTGTCTCGATGAAGTCTTTCACGATCTGCACATCCTTCTCGCTGATGGGGTTTTTCTTCACCTTGCCGGTCTCGTAGAAGGGAAGATCCAGAAAGTGCACATTCTCTTCGGGGAGTCCCACATACCGATCGGCCGAACGGGCCTCTTCCCGTCGTATCCTGCCCTTGATGAAAAGAATATCGGGGGTGTCCACATCTTCGTTTGTCTTCTCAAACATCAGGTAGTTGCGGATGCTCTCATACTTCGCCAGCAGATCCTTGTTCTCGGGTGTAAACTTCTTACGCATGCTGTTCAATACGGAGATGTAGCGAATCACCTCCTCGTCGCCCACGGCGATGTTGCCCGAAGTCTGGTAGGCGACATGCACCTCGTGTCCTTGGCTCACCAACCGCTGGAAGGTACCTCCCATGGAGATCACATCGTCGTCGGGATGGGGACTGAAGATGATCACCCGCTTCGGATAGGGTATGGCCCTTTCGGGACGATGGGTGTCGTCTGCGTCGGGCTTGCCACCGGGCCATCCGGTGATTGTATGCTGCAGGTCGTTGAATATCTTGATGTTGACGTTGTATGCCGACCCATAGAGTGTGATCAGCTCACTCAGTCCGTTGTCGTTGTAGTCTTTGTTTGTAAGCTTCAGAATCGGCTTGTCCACCACCTCACAGAGCCAGACGATGGCGCGCCTGATCAGCTTGCTGGTCCATTCGCAGTTTGTCACCAGCCAGGGGCGACTGATGCGTGTGAGATGGGATGCAGCTGAGAGGTCGATGTAAACAGTTGTCTCGGGATGTGTCTGCAGGATCGAACCCGGTACCATCTCACTCACCGCTCCCTCCACGATGCCGCTGATGCTTTCGGCTTTCTGTTCATTCCAGGCTATCAGTGCGATCTTAGCGGCATTCATCATGTCATAGAGCCCCATGGTGATGGCGCTCACCGGCACCTTGTCGAGTGATCCGAAATTGCGTGCGATGTCCTTGCGGGAGTCGCCGTCGAGCATCACCAGGCGTGTTTGTGAGTGCAGGCTGCTGCCGGGCATGTTAAAGCCCACATTCCCTTTACTGCCGAGGCCCAGCAAGAGGTAGTCGAGTCCTCCTTTTTGTCTGAGTTCCTCCTCATACGCTTCACACTTTTCACCAATCAGATCCTTCTCGGCCGTGGCATCGGGCGAGAAGATGTTGGCGGGTTCGAGATCCAGGTGATCGAGAAAAACCTCTCTCAGCATCTGCAGGTTGCTGAAGGCGAAATCGTGCACCGGGTAAAATTCATAGGTGTTGAACACCACCAGGTTGCGGAAAGTGACACCCTCCTGTTTGTGGTATCTCACCAGCTCTTCATAAACAGGAACCGGAGACACACCCCCGCTGATGCCCAATACAAAAGGTTTTCCTTCCTGTTGCTTTTGCAACATCGCTTCAATGATCTCCCTGGCTACAATCCTTGCCGCCATTTCCGCCTCCTCAAAGATCTCGACTGGCAGTTTTTCGTAACGTGAGAGGTTGTACTCCTCAAAATCGTTCTCCGGCTTGTAGTACTTCTTCGGAACGCGATCGAGTGTGATGTGTGAACTAAGGTCCAATCTCATAATGCTATTGAATTATTGTTTGTTTGATTTGTAAAGTGACATGCTACCATACGACATATTTCGTTGTGTTGCCGTTGTCTTCACCCTTTGGATAATCAGATGGCAACTTCCTTATTTTGATCAATTGTACGGGTGATCCGGGCATAGAAGAAGAGGGCGATGGCCGAGATGGCACCGATGCCCACGAAGACATACCAGATGTAATGGGCATGTTGGGTGGCGGCTGAATAGGCTATCGTGTCAACGATACCCGCTTCGTTCATAAAGAGCCTCGGGTCGGGACAGTACCTGTCGAGCAGGAAACCGGAAAGTCCGAAGGCAAAGAGATAGGAGAAGAAGGAGTGCAGGTGGCTGAATCCAAGATAGAGTCCCTCCTCCCCTGCGGGTGCCTGCAGTGAGAAATACTCCAGGTAACGGGGTGAGATGAAGCACTCGGCCAGTGCCTGAAAAGCGATACCCACAATCATCATGAAAGCCACGGGATGCAGCCCCAGGATGTAGGCCTCACCCACCTGCGAACCGAGCGACATCACCATGGCCGAGAGGGGGATGATGATCATTCCAATCATCATCGAGGTGATGGCACTCCGCTTTTTCATGAACGAAGTGACAAGATTAACTGTAAGGAATACCACCAGGGGGTTCACGTTGGCATACCATCCCGGAGAGGCACTCTCACCAATCATGCGGATCACATACTTGGGCATGGTGGCATACATCTGGCTCTGTATCATCCAGAAACCGCTGACAATGATGATCAGCAGCATCAGTCGTCCGTTGAGCAACACCTTGCCCATGGAGCGGCCTATCTGCAGAAAGCTTTTGCCTTTGCCTTCCGTTTTGGCTGACTTATAGAGTAGATAAACGGCAATCAGTGCCAGCAGGGTCATTGCAGCAGAGAAGTAATTGAGGTAAACCAGTCCCTGGTCGCCCATGCTCCTTCTGAGGGGATCCACCACCGTTTTACCGGTGAAGGCGCCGATGTTGACCATCATGTAGAAGATGGAATAGCCACGAGCCCTGTTCTCGGGGGTTGTCTCACGCGCCACAGTTCCTGAGATTACCGATTTGATGAAGGCACCACCGATCACCACCAGCACCAGCGGTGCGATGATCGACCAGCGAAGGTAGCTCTCCTGAAGGCCGGTGTAAGTGGTTGTCATCTCATAATCGACCAGCCCGGCGCTCTCGAGCAGTGTGGGCAGGATACCCAGTCCGGCGTATCCCACGGTGAGCAATGCAAACGCCAGGATGATGGCCGAGCGAAAGCCGATCTTGTCGGCATAGGCGCCTGCAAAGAGAGGCAGCAGGTAGAGCATGGCCGAGAAGATGCCGGCAATGACACCCGCTTCGATATCGGAGAATCCCCACACATTGGAGAGGTAAAGGGTGATGACGATGAATACGGCATAGTATGCCAGTCGTTCGAGCAGCTCCACAAAATTGGCCACCCAGAAAGGTTTTGAAAATTTTACCATCAGCAGGGATTTTAATTATTTATAATACATATTTAAAATCAAAGGCAAAGTTAAAAATTAATTTTAATATTACTCTGCCCTCTCTCAATTATTGTTTCCATTGAATTTGTTTATTCCAGATCGATCACGGTGATACCGGCACCGCCGAACTGCACATGTTCATCCGCGAAGTGACCCACGCCGTGCACGGTTGAAAGATACTCGCGAATGATCTGCCGCAGGGCACCGGTACCTGTTCCATGCAGGATCCGCACGCGTGCCATACCCAACTGGATGGCATCGTCGATGAAATAGATCACCGCCTGCAGCGCTTCGTCGCCCCGCATCCCCCGCACATCGATGTCCTGCTTGAAGGTAAGCTTGCGCTCGTGCAACAGGTCGCGTGTATTGGACGACTTTTGCTCGCGCTTCAGCTGGTTGTTGCTCACCTTCTCCAACTTCTCGAGGGGGAGTGTCGATTTGATCATGCCGAAGGCGACCGTTGCTTTTTTACCTGAAATCTCCAGTATCTCCCCAACACTGGTCTGCCCCTTGATGCGGACGGCATCTCCCACACGGGGCTGCATCTCTATGGGTGGCTGTTTCACTGACGGAACTGTCGCTTTCTTTTTCACCTTCTTTCGTGGTGATTGCATTCTGCCTGCACTCTCAGATGTTTCCTTTGCCTCCTCGCTGTCGCCGTCACCCAGCCGTTCACGAAAACCTTTCAGTTCGTTGCGCACTTTAAGCGTCACCTCCCGCTCCGCCTTGGCCTCCTTGATTTCGCGGATTGTCTGCTCGATGCGGGCATTGCTCTCTGCCAGCAGCTGCTCCGCCTGCTGTCTGGCTGTTGCCAGTATCTCCTTCTTCTGTTTGCCGATCACCTCCAGGTCAGCCTCATACTTTGTAGCTGCCTCGTCGAGCCGTTTCCGCTCGCGTCGTATCTCGTCGCGTTTCTTTTCCCAGTAACGCTTGTCGCGGGCGATGTCGAGGAGGTACTTGTCCATGTTGATGTACTCACTGCCCACGATCTCCGAGGCGTGAGCGATCACCTCCTCCGGCAGCCCGATCTTGCGGGCGATCTCCACGGCGAAGGAGCTACCGGGATTGCCGATGGAGAGACGGAAGAGGGGTTGCATCTCATGGCGGTCGTAGAGCATGGCACCGTTCACTACCCCCTCATGCTCGTTGGCGTAGTGTTTCAGGTTCTGATAGTGTGTGGTGATCACTCCATAGGAGCGGCTGCTGTTGAAACGGTCGAGCAGTGCTTCGGCGATGGCTGCCCCTATCTGGGGTTCGGTGCCGCTGCCAAACTCGTCGATCAGCAACAGTGTGCCGTCGCCGGCATGCCGCTCGAAATATTTCATGTTCATCAGGTGGGAGCTGTAGGTGGAGAGGTCATTTTCAATCGACTGCTCGTCGCCGATGTCGATAAAGATATCGTTGAACAGCCCAACCCTGGAGTTCTCCTTCAGCGGGATCAGCAGGCCGCACTGCACCATGTACTGCAACAGTCCCACCGTCTTGAGACAGACCGACTTGCCGCCAGCATTGGGACCGGAGATCACCAGGATCCTGTTCTCATCCTCCAGGGTGATGTCAAGAGGAATGATCTTCCTGTTCTGTTTCTTCAATGAGAGATAGAGCAACGGGTGCACCGCCTCCACCCAGTCAATCAGCCGCTCATCACTGAGTGCGGGTCTTATGCCGCCGATTTGCTGTGCAAAAGCCGCCTTGGCCTGTATCAGGTCGATCTTCGCGAGGAACTCATACGACTCCAGCAGCTCCGGCAGAAAAGGGCGCAACCAGCTGGTGAACTCAGCCAGGATGCGGATGATCTCACGCCGCTCTTCCCCCTCCAGTTCACGAATGCGGTTGTTGGCTTCCACCACCTCTGCCGGTTCAATGAAAACCGTCTTGCCCGATGCCGACTCGTCGTGGACGATCCCCTTTATCTTTCGCTTGTAGGAAGGATTGACCGGGATCACCAGTCTGCCGTCGCGCATGCTGGGTGCCACATCCTTCTCCACAAATCCTTCAGCCTGTGCCTTGCGCAGGATGGCGTTCAGGCTGCGGGAGATGCCGCTGGCGGCAGAGGTGAGTTCACGACGTATCTCCGACAGGCGAGCCGAGGCATGATCCCTCACTTGTCCGAAACCATCGAGGATGGTGTCGATCTTACGGGTGATCTCGGGATAGGTGGCAATGTCGCCGGTCAGCTCCATCAACCGCGGGTAGCGGGGGTTCTCCACATCGCGCCGCAGGAAGGCGATGATGCCGTTGATGGTCTGCAGCGAGCGGCGCAGCTCAAAGAGGGCACTCTGGTCTATCCAGGAACCCTCCAGCCGTATGCGGTGCAATACGGGTCGCATGTCATAGAAATAACCGGCCGGGAAGGCATCCTCCTCCACGAGGATGCGCACGTACTCCTCGGTCTGTGCCAGCAGGGCATCGATCTCACTGAAAGAGGACGAGAAGCACATCTCCTCCGCCTTCTCCCTGCCCAGGGGGCTGAGGCAGCGGTCGGCGATCAGCTGCCGTACCCGTGTGAACTCTATTTTCTGTTCGAAGTTATCGGGATAGATCACGTGATACTCGTTTCTAATAATTGTGTACTGTGCATTGGATGAACAAAAATACACTTTTTGCCCGACATTTCCGGAATTGTAGTTGCAGAATTGAAAAAGAGTTGCTACTTTTGCACCTCGAATTCGGCAACGAATTTCACATTTCTGCAAGCTGTTCTTTATACATGATGCACAGTCATGTGTTTTAAAAACGAATCCCATTGCAGATCAATTATGTTGGCGAGATAGCTCAGTTGGTTAGAGCGCATGATTCATAATCATGAGGTCGGGGGATCATGCCCCCCTCTCGCTACCACTTATCAATCAAACACTCATCGAAAAAGTCCGATGGGTGTTTTTTCTTGTGTGGTTAGGAGAAAATAGCAGAAACTGTTCGTGATTCGGAGAAAAAGTACTATTTTCAAATCCTGAAACAATTGTTCAATCAACCAACAGGTTCAAACATGATAAAAGCACTTTTCACATCCGCCCTTTTTGTTTTGGTATGCTCCCTTTCTGCACAGATGGTGCCGGAAGAAACAGAGTGGTACGCTCCCATACCGCCGAAGGTGGAGCCGGGTAAAACTCCGGGAGCCGCTCCCTCCGACGCCATCATACTGTTCGACGGAAAAAACCTCTCGCAATGGAAGGGTGAGAAGGGCGATGCCGGGTGGGAGATCCGCAACGGTGAGCTAACAGTGAAGCCCGGCACGGGGAGCATCATGACGCGCCGGCATTTTGGCGATGTGCAACTCCACATCGAGTTCAGGTCGCCCGCTCCGGAACAGCACCACGGTCAGAACCGCGGAAACAGTGGCATCTTCCTTCAGTCGAAGTACGAGGTGCAGGTGCTCGACGGCGACAACAACCCTACCTACGTGAACGGCATGGTGGGCAGTATCTACAAG
Organism: Bacteroidota bacterium; assembly: GCA_023399295.1. Taxonomy (GTDB): domain Bacteria; phylum Bacteroidota; class Bacteroidia; order Bacteroidales; family Dysgonomonadaceae; genus Proteiniphilum. The sequence continues at coordinate 641 of JAEWQF010000050.1, read as the reverse complement.
CAGCAGGCACCATTGGGCAATGCCTACACCCGCAACGGCGAGTGGCAGGTCTACGACATCTACTGGCGCGCTCCCCGCTTCGGCACCGACGGCAAGCTGGAGTCGCCCGCCCTGATCACGGTGGTGCTAAATGGCATCCTGGTGCAAAACAACGTTGAATTGAAAGGCGACACCCCCTACATCGGTTATCCCACCTACAGCCAGCATGGCCGACTGCCGTTGATGCTGCAGGACCACGGCACGGAGGTGGCCTACCGCAACATCTGGATCAGGGAGCTGTAACAGCACAGGTGGCCAGGCGTTCAATTGCAGGCGTTTCCAGTAGCTGATAGCCACTTACACCGCTTTTTGCGACACAGAGCATCGCCTGAGCCAGTCGTTCCGTCGGCATGGGGTGCATCGACAGTAGGAGTCCCAGCCGGTTGAGGAAGCCGATCACCTTCACCCCCACCCGCTCCATGGCACGGTCGCTCGCCTTGCGGATCAGCGAAGGAGGCCGAAAGATCATCAGCCCGGGGAATCCCAGCTTGCGCACCGCCTCCTCCAGCTCACCCTTCATCCGTGCATAGAAGAAAGGCGACTTGGGGGAAGCGTTCATCGAGGAGACCAGCAGGAGGGTCCCCACCCCGTTCTCCCGTGCA
>JAEWQF010000010.1 GCA_023399295.1 Bacteroidota bacterium | reverse complement strand
AATCGACCATATGTCTGTCAATCCTTTACGGATTTTATCATTTGTTTCTCCGTAACACAAAGCTGTTTCATTTCAACAGATACTATCTGTTGTGCTCATTGCTTTTTGCTGTGATCGTGCCTTTGATCGTACTTCCCCTGCCATTCAATAATCCCATCAATCTTCAATTTCTTTTCGGAGAATCTTCATCCATTTCTTTTCCATCAGAATCGAATGAGATGATGGTTGATAGGGATCATTTCCGTTTCAGATTTCTTTTTCTGATCACCATTTTTGTTGTCTCATCTGTTTTGTTCCTGCGATTTGTCCACAATTTATGGAAGATAAGCAGGATCGTTCGTGAAAACAGTAAAATTGAGTATGGCAATTCGCAAATCGTTCTTATCGACAATGATAGTTTGCCCTATTCATTCTTCAGGTACATATTTGTGAATCGTGAAAGGTTTCTGAACGGAACAATCGAAAATGAATTGATCACACATGAAAATACTCATTGCGCACAAAAGCATTCAATCGACGTATTGTTGGTTGAGTTTCTAACCATCTTCTTTTGGTTCAATCCTTTTGTATGGCTTTTCAGGAAAGCCATACAATTGAATCATGAATATCTGGCAGATGAGAAAGTGCTGTCAACACATGAAATAGGTTGCTATCAAAACACATTGCTGAAAATTGTATTCCGGAATCATTCAACATATCTGGCCAGTAATTTTAGTTATTCATTGACAAAAAAAAGATTGATTATGATGCAAAAAGAGAATTCTAAATTGAAAAAGTTAAGGATAGTTCTTACAATTCCATTGTTCCTGTTCTTAGGTTTAATGATCGTCAATGCCCAGGTACCCCCTCAAACAGCGAATGGGCTAGTTGTTGTGCAAAATGACACCGTACCGCCTCCTCCGCCACCGCCTCCTCCGCCACCGCCACCTCCACCACCGCCACCTCCACCACCAGTTAAAGAAAAAAAGATTAAAAAGGGAGATGAGACAACGGCTACATCGAATGTGCAGGAAAAACAGGTGAAAAAAGCAGATGTACCGCCACCGCCACCACCACCGGTAAAAAAGAAGTGACACTGGATCCCGTGTAGATTGTTGCCTGCCATTGATTCAAAAGGCAAATAGAATGATGTTGAAATAAAAAATTGTATATTTCGCCCAATTTAACACGAAGGATAGAGGGTAGGCGAGAAGTTACTTTTGTCATTATCTTATGGATCTTTTCAACATTACATTTTATGGCCCAGAACAGCGATCTGCAACAGATCATTGAGGTGATACAGGAGAGGTATGCACCTGACAGACGGGTGGTTCTGTTTCAGGTTGAAGCGCTGCAACAAAAAGATACCCTGGTGCTGCAAGGTGAGACCACCAGCAGGCATGCGTATGAGGATATCCTCTCTTTTGCACAACAAATATCGACAGAAGTGAAGAATAACATACGTCTGTTGCCGGACGAGGAGCTGGGTGAGGAGATTTGGGGTGTGGTCTACAATTCGGTGGGGTCGCTCCATGCTGAACCGCGGCACGCTGCCGAGATGGTCACCCAGGTACTGCTCGGAATGCCGGTGAAGATTCTGGAAGAGAAAGGTGGCTGGCGCAGGGTACAGACGCCCGATAGGTATATCGGCTGGATCAACGGGTCGGTGACGCCACTGTCAAAAGAGGGGTTGAATCACTATCTGCAAAAACCGAAGGTGATCATTACCGCGCTCAATACCCGCTCATACGTGGATGCCGGCCATGAAACCCTTCCAGTCTCCGACCTGGTGGCCAGCAACATGCTGGAGCTTGTCTCGGCTGACAGAGCATATTATTGGGTACGCTATCCCGACGGCCGTAAGGCTTACGTGAAGAAATCGGATGCGATGGAGGTGGTCGACTGGCTGAGAGAGATCAGGCTCACCGGTGAAAGCATCGTAGAGAGTGCCATGCAACTGCTCGGAATACCCTACCTCTGGGGTGGCACCTCGGTGAAAGGGATGGACTGCAGTGGTTTTACCAAGCAGGTCTACTTCATGCATGGCATCATCCTGGCCAGGGACGCCTCACAGCAGGTGCGTTACGGCAGACTGGTGGACGACACAGGCAATTTCACCGATGCGCTTCCGGGTGATTTGCTTTTCTTTGGAGCAAAAGCAATTGAAGAGGTGGCTGAGAAGGTGGTGCACGTGGGTATCTATCTGGGAAACAGGAGATTTACCCATGCCTCCGACTATATCCGTGTCAACAGCTTTGATCCTGCCGACTCGTTGTATGACCCCTTCAACACCAACCGTTATCTCCGCACGAAACGGATCATCGGGGAGGTGCAGAGCGAAGGGGCTGAGGAGTTGTTGAGCAACGCTTTCTACCGCTGACTTGCAAACTTCCGCCGGTTACCCGGACAGAAACAGACCGATCAATAAAGATGAAACTTACTTGGACACCCTGCGACCTGCAACTGAACCACACCTTCACCATCTCCGGGTTCTCCCGTAAGACCACACCCGTAGTGCTGACCCGCATCGAATATGATGGGCTCACGGGGTATGGCGAGGCATCACTGCCACCCTATCTGGGTGAGACCCAGGCATCGGTGATCTCTTTTCTGAAGAGGGTGGATCTCACACCGTTCCGTGATTCGGAGCAACTGGAGGAGATCACGGCTTACCTCGATGCGATTGCCCCTGGTAACACCGCAGCCAAGGCGGCTGTCGATATCGCGCTGCATGACCTGGCAGGCAAGATGGTGGGCAAACCCTGGCACATGGTTCAGGGACTCAACCCGATGGTGGTGCCTGATACCACCTTCACCATCGGCATCGACAGTGATGAGGTGGTGCGGGAGAAGACGCGTGAAGCACTGGGTCGTTTCAATATCCTGAAGGTGAAGGTGGGCGGTCCTGATGACAAAAGGATGATTGCCACAATACGTTCCGTGACCTCACTCCCCCTGGCAGTAGACGCCAATCAGGGTTGGAAAGAGCGCAATGAGGCGCTGGATATGATCTGCTGGATGAAGGATCAGGGAGTGGTGATGGTGGAGCAGCCCATGCCTAAGTCCGATTTAGAAACTATTGCCCGGCTGACGGAAGCGAGTCCCCTCCCTATCTTCGCCGATGAGTCGGTGCAGCGGTTGGCCGATGTGGAGCGGTTGAAGGGAGTCTTCTCGGGGATCAACATCAAGTTGATGAAGTGTACCGGTATGCATGAAGCATGGAAGATGCGCATGCTGGCCGAGAAGCTGGAGATGAAGGTGATGATGGGTTGCATGACCGAGACCTCCTGCGCTATCTCGGCTGCGGCTCAACTTTATGCGGGTATGGATTTTGCCGACCTCGATGGGGCGCTACTGATCGGTAACGACTGCTTTGAAGGTGCAAAACTGGAAAATGGCAAAATCATTGCTTCCGGACAGCCGGGGATTGGCGTGAAGCCGGTCGGTACGCTTCACTTCGGCAGAGAGTGATAGACGCAATGACCTGCCAGGTCATCTCCTTCAAGTGTTGCTTCGCATGAATGGAGCCATCCTGTTACTTCACCATCTCCACGAATAGCCGATCGAAGGTCTTCTCGAGATCATTGCATTTTCCCGGATGGGTTGGAGAGGTCTGGATGATGGAGCTGCGGGTGGCGGTAAGCCAGCGGAACCGTTCGGGTATCGGTAGTGCTGCGATGGGACCACACTGTGGTTCACCCTCTGCAATGTGGCGCAGCGTCTCCAGATTCTGCAGCACCTCCTCATAGGATGCCTCCGGCTGCATCAGACGGAACTTCTCCGGAGAGAGATGATACTCCAACCGGATATATTTCTCTTCCTTCGAGAAGAGGATCAATCCCACGTTGAAGAACTCCTCCCGCTCCACCTTCGGTACCAGGCGGATTACGGCATAGTGGTATAGGTGGTATGGCTTATCCTCTTGCATCGCGGGCACTCTTTAGAAATTGCTCACTGTTGTGCAAACGGGTCAGCAGAAAACGGAAGTAGACCTCCCGAATCTCAGCCGATGTCTCCTCGGTATGACGCCACTCCAGCCACTCATCGGGGATTAGATTGACTACGGCTCGTAACCGCTCCTCGGTGAGGATCTCATGGGCTAGCCGGTCGGCCTCTTCCAGCATGGTAGCCTGCGACAACAGCACATGATCCTTGATATGCGGGAAAGGGTTCAGCGCATGCCGTTCAAAGTCGTTCCAGCTGTGGTGGAAGTAAAAAGATGCACCGTTGTCGATTACCCAGAGCTCCCGGTGCCACCACAACAGGTTGGTATTGTTGGCGGTGCGGTCGATATTGGTGGTGTAGGCGTCGAGCCAGACAATCGTTGAAGCCAGCAGTGGGTCCACCTTCACGGTGGGGTCGTAGGCCAATGCACCCGACAGGAAGTGAAGTCCCAGGTTGAGCCCTTCACTCGCCTTGAGCAGGTCTTGTATCTCCTCATCCCCCTCGGTGCGGCCGAACTCCTCACCCAAGCGCGCAAACACCAACTCGGGTATCTGCAAGCCCAGCAGCCTGGCGATGGCACCGCCCAGCAGTTCAGAGACCAGCATCTTGGTGCCGTGACCGGCACCGCGGAACTTCAGCACATAGCTGAAGCCGTCGTCTGCTTCAGCAAGTGCCGGCAGCGAGCCACCTTCGCGCAGGGGGAGAATGTATCGCGTCACTTCGACGGTGCGCAGGGAGAGATCTTGTTTCATCGGCTTCAAAGATACAAACTTCTCATGCAATCTCATCCGATTCCAGCAACATACATCCGGCGGCGTAGAGTTCCTGAAGTGCCTTCCTGTCGTCGCCCGGCTGCAGGTTCACTGCAGCGATCGCATCGGTCACCACACAGGTGTGGAACCCCTCGCGCAGCGCATCCAGGGCGGTGGCCTTCACACAGTAGTCGGTAGTAAGTCCGCACACATACAGAGCCTGAATATCATGTTCCTGAAGGAACGCGCTGAGGGAAACATTGGTTGCTTCGAAAGCGGAGTATCCATCATCCTTGTTGTCGGTTCCTTTGTATAGCTGCAGGTCGATTTCTTCACTGTCCAGTCCCGCATGAAGATCGGCACCATGTGTGCCGGCCACACAATGTACCGGCCACTTCTCAAAATGCACCGATTCGGAGGGATGCCAGTCTTGCGACGAGATCACAACATCGAATTTGTCGATGATCCCGTTTATCACCGGGACAACCTTATCCCCGTCTTTTACACCCAGGGCACCCCCGGGGCAGAAGTCGTTTTGCACATCAACGATCAGCAATGCTCTTTTTGGCGTTTTCCTATTTGTTTCCATATGGCAGTATAACAACGGATCGTGTTTCAAGTTCAACAGGATGGCGGGGATGTAAATAAATTGCTCACGCAGTGGAACAACCTGTCTTTTATTGTGCTACTTTTGCATCCGATTTTTTTTGATATGCATATGAATTATCTTCTTACGATCTCTTTGCTGGTGGTCTCAAACATCTTCATGACCTTTGCATGGTACGGTCACCTGAAGCTGGCCGAGAACAGCTGGTTCAGCAAGTTGCCCCTGATCGGTGTGATCTTGATCAGCTGGCTCATCGCCTTCTTTGAGTATTGCTTCCAGGTGCCTGCAAACCGCATCGGCTTTGAAGGGAACGGTGGCAGTTTCTCCCTGCTGCAGCTCAAGGTGATTCAGGAGGTGATCACCCTTGTTGTGTTTGTCATCTTCTCCTCCCTCGCTTTTCAGACACAACTGCGGCTGAACCACCTGATCGGCTTCGTGTTCCTGGTGTTGGCGGTCTACTTCATCTTCAAAAACTGAACGCGGACATTTTTTCGAGTGTGATTTCAACGGTCGTAAGGATCATATCTGAAAATAATAGTGAAAAAAATCACTAATTGTAGTGATTGACGGGTGTTTTATAAAGCTGTTTCTTTGCATACTGAAAAAACATTCAACACCTGATCAAATGAAATATCTTTTTTTAGCGTTATCCCTGTCTTTCAATATCTTCTTTCTCTACCCCGTAGAGCCGGTAACGGTGAAAGAAACGAATCCTCAAGACACTGTGAAGGTCTACTACCTCGATGAAGTGGTTGTCAGCAGCTCTGTGAAGGAGACCAACGACCTGCGGAACATGCCGACCGCTGTGTCGGTGGTATCGCCAAAGCAGTTGAAAGACAGCCAGATTGAATCACTTCCGGACATGAGCTCCTATGTGCCCAACTTTTTCATTCCCTCCTACGGTTCGAAGGTCTCCACCCCCATCTACATTCGTGGTATCGGTGCCCGCCTCGGATCGCAGACGGTGAGCCTCTACGTGGACAACATGCCCAGCTTCAATCCTTCAGCCTTCGACTTCGAGTTTCAGGATATCCAGCGTATCGAGGTGCTCCGTGGCGCACAGGGCACCCTCTATGGCAGGAACGCCATCGGCGGCATCGTCAACCTTTACACCCTCTCACCGCTCACCTTCCAGGGCAGCACGGTGATGCTGGGCGGGGGCACCCATGGACAGTTCTCGGTGAAAGGTTCCAACTACAGCCGCCTGGGTGACAAGTTCGGCCTTTCGGTGGCTGCCTATTACAAGAAAGACGACGGTTTCTTCAAAAACAACTATACCGGCGAGAATGCGGATGCCTCTGAGAATGCCGGCGGCCGCCTGAAGCTTGAGTGGGAGGCCTCTCCCGCTTTCAGGGCCCAATTGTTCAGTAACTACGACTACGTGACCGGCGGGGCTTTCCCTTACATGCACCGTGACTCGTCGGAGGTCAACTACAACGAGCCCTCCTCCTACGACCGCCACCTGTTCAACAACGGTCTGTCGCTCGACTTCCGTGGTGATGGCTACAGCGTGCACTCCACCACCGGATACCAGTTCCTGAAAGATGACATGAAGATGGACCAGGACTACACGCCCCGTTCTGTTTTCTCGATCAACCAGAAACAAAAACAACACTCACTGAGCCAGGAGATCACCGTGAAGTCGGATAGCAGCCGCCCCTACAGGTGGGTGGTGGGAGCCTTCGGCTTCTATGACCACCGTGTGATCGACACACCCGTTGCAATCAAGGAAGATGGAATGGTGAGTATGCAGGGACATCTTGATGCCGCCATGGAACGGATGGGAGCACCCCTTCGCATCGTCTATGCCAACGACCGGATCGACTTGCCGGGTGTATACACCAAACCTTCACGCGGTGTGGCTCTCTTTCACCAGTCTACCCTGCAGGATCTCTTCGGTGTGCAGGGACTCTCGGCCACCGCCGGTATTCGCTTCGACTATGAACATACCGCCATCGACTACTCCACCGAGAGCGATGGAGGCGATGTGAACCTGGTGTTCAACATCCCCGGCAGGCCCATGCCCCCCATGTTCGTGGAGGGTGATACCCTGATGGAGGGGAGCTACAGCAAGGATTTCTGGGAGATATTGCCCAAGTTCGCCCTGCAGTACCAGTTCACCCCCACCGCCCATCTCTATCTCTCTGCCTCCAAAGGGTACAAGACAGGTGGGTACAACGAACAGGCCTTCTCCAAACTATTGCAAAATGCACTGGCGGCATCCATCATGCGCAATGCCATGTCCGGCATGCCGGGTGGCGGCGGTATGCCGGGCGGTGGTGCCCCTGGTGGTGCAACCGTCGAAGAACCCACCCTTGAGGAGCAGCTCTCCTACGACCCCGAAAGGAGCTGGACCTATGAGCTGGGCGGACGTTACCAGATGTTTGACAACAGGCTCTCGTTGAACTACGCAATCTTCTACACCCGTGTGAACAACATCCAGATCATCAAGCTGGTGGACCAGGGTACCGCAGGCCGCGTGGTGACAAATGCGGGCGAGTCTGACAGCAAGGGTTTTGAACTGAGTCTGAAGGTTATGCCTGTGAGCGGCCTCTCCCTTTTTGCCGACTATGGCTTCGCCGATGCCCGTTTCCGCAACTACGACATCTCGGAAGAGCAGGATTATTCCGGCAATCACATCCCCTTCGCACCACAAAACACGCTGAGCCTGGGTGCCGGTTATTTGCACAGCCTCCCACGCGGATCTTTTATTGAGCGGCTCTCGGGGAATATTCAATATGCCGGTGCGGGCAGGATCTACTGGACCGAATCGAACACCGATTATGAGGGCAATGAGCTTTATCAACCATTCTATGGAGTGGTGAATGCAAGTGTGACGGCTGAGAAGGGAGCCTTCAGCCTGGAGTTTTGGGCTAAAAACCTCTTCAACAGGAAGTATCATGCCTTCTATTTCGAGGCATCTGACATGAACGGCAACGTGAATCCGTTCGTGCAACGCGGCAATCCCACCCTGGCGGGTGCCACCCTGCGCTACACCATCAGCAGATAAGCATGTAAATTATAGTGTGATCCTGCCGGTAAGCAACAATCCGGCGATCAGGGCAGAGGTGCCCAGCAATAGGATGATGACAGCCCACTCCCACGGTTTGGGCTGTTTTCTTTGTTCACGTTTTGCACGGAGGAAGAGCAGCGAGCCGATGCCGTAGAAGAGCACCGAAAGAATCAGGTAACGTATTCCAACGGCATAGATCACGTAGAGGGAGTAGAGGGTGCCCAAGAGTGCGATGACAAGGTGATGGGGCGATTCCAGTTTACGGAGGGAGAAGGCGGTCTTCACCGCGTAGAGCGACGAGAGCAGGTAGGGTATCAGCACCAGCGTGGTGGCGATGGTGATGGCTGCCAGGTAGGTCTCGTTGAGTTGCGGCGAGAGGATGGATAGCAGGAAGAGCTGGGTGAAACACTGCGTCATCAGCAAGGCGTTCACCGGTGTCCCCTTGCGGTTGGTCTTCTGAAAAACACGGGGCAGCACACCATCGCGTGCCGCGGCATAGAGCGTCTCCACGGAGAGCAGGATCCAGGAGATGCTGGCTCCCAGTACCGAGATCATGATCCCCAGCCTGATTACCAGACCGCCTGCGGCACCTATCGCCGTACGTTCCAGCACCAGCGCCAGTGGCGTCTCTGAAGCGGCCAGCTCATGGGCCGGCACCGACGACATGGCGATGAAGGTGACCAGCATGTAGATGGAGAGCACCACCAACAGCGAGATGATGATGGATAGGCGCACCGTGCGCTGGCTCTTGGCCCTGCCGGAGAGTACCGATGCAGCCTCGATGCCGACGAAGCACCAGAGCACCACCGCCATCGCCTCCTTCACCTGCATGAGCGGTGTGGTGTCACCACCGGTGGAAGCCAGCTGCCGCTGCCAGTTCTCCACCATGAAGAGGTCACTCCGCACCAGCGCAAATCCCAGCAGGATGATCAGCAGGATGGGGACCAGCTTGGCGACCGTGACGATGAAGTTGAGGATGGCACCCTCGCGGATGCCCGACATCAGGATGGCATGGAACGACCAAAGCAGGGCCGACCCTATCAGGAAAGCGGTGAGCGGCGAGAGTGCACGCTCACCCAGCAGATCGTTCAGCGTCTTGAAGAAGAGCGCCAGGTAACTGACATTGCCGAGCCACCCTACCGACCAGTAGCCCCAGGCAGAGTTAAAGCCCATGTAGTCACCGAAGCCATCTCGCGCGTAGGCATATACACCGCTTTTCAGCTCCGGTTTGCGCGCGGCGAGATAGACAAATACCAGGGCCAGCATCAGGGCCCCGAAGCCGCCGATAACCCAGGTGATCATTGCTCCCTGAGGGTTGGCAACGGCAATCAGATCCCTGGGCGAGTTGAAGATGCCCGATCCTATCATCGACCCCAGGGCTACGAAGATCAGCAGCCACAATCCCAGTTTGTCGTCCTTTGCTTTCATCCGAACAACCAGAGCAGCAGTGCCACCACCACGAGGGAGGGTAGCATGTTCATGACGCGTATCTTCTGGATGCCCAGGATGTTGATTCCCAGCCCGATCAGCATGATACCCCCCACGCTGGTGAGTCCCAGGATGATCTCCTCCGTGAAGAAACTGCCCGCATAACCGGCAAGCAGGGTGAGTGACGCCTGGAAGAGAAACAGGGGCACTGCCGAGAGGGCGACCCCCACGCCAAAGGCGGAGGCCAGCAGGATGGCCGAGAAGAAGTCCATCAGCGACTTGGTGTAGAGCAGGTCGGGGGAGCCGCCTGTTCCCTCCTGAATGGTACCCAGGATGGTGAGTGATCCCACACAGAAAAGCAGGAACGCGGTGACAAGTCCTTCGGAGAACTTTTCGTTGCCAATACGGAAACGATGTTTGATGCGGTTGCCCAGTCGCTCAGCTCCCTGCCCGATGTCGATCCATTCGCCCAGCAACGAGCCGATGGCAAGACTGCTCACCACGATCAGGATGTGCTGCATCTCCACTGCCATGGAAGCACCGATGGCAAGCGTGAAGAGGCCGATGGCCTGAAAATAGATGGTGGTTATCCTTTCCGGCATCCGCTTCTTGAGCAGCAGCCCGATCATGCCGCCGCCGATCACGGCTGCTGTATTTACCAGGGTTCCTATCATCGTCAGTTTAATTTACAATGGGCAAAAGTATAAAAAAAACGTCATCAATGGAGGATTAAGCACCTTTTCATCGCATCAGACTCCTTTTAAATTCCTGTGAACTGCTGGCCTGAAAGTGACCCAAACCCGTTTAAATTTTTTATCTTTGTACCTTCGTAAAAACCACAAAGATTATAAAGAAACAACTATGTACAACTGGTTTGAGTGCAAGATCAAATATGACAAGATGCTGGAGACCGGCATGCAGAAAACAGTTACCGAGCCCTACCTGGTGGATGCCCTCTCCTTTACTGAAGCGGAGGCACGCATCATCGAGGAGATCAGACCCTTCATCTCGGGTGAGTTCTCTGTGTCTGACATCAAGCGGGTGAAATACAGCGACTCATTCTTCAACGAGAAGGGCGATCGTTACTACAAAGCCCGACTCAATTTCATCACCCTCGATGAGAAAAGCGGTGCTGAGAAGAAGACTGGGGTAAACATGCTGGTGCAGGCATCCGAACTGAAAGAGGCCGTCGAGATCGTGGAGACCGAGATGAAGAAGACCATGATCGACTACGCTATCGCCTCTGTGGCTGAAACGGCCATCATGGATGTCTTTCCTTACTCGGGTGAAGGAGCGGCCAAAGATCAGAGATGAATATCGGGTCACACATAGAATCATTGAGACAATCTCTGCCTCTCGGTGTGGAGGTGGTGGCGGTTTCAAAGTTTCACCCTGTGGAGCAGATACGGCAAGCATACGATGCCGGTCAGCGTATTTTCGGTGAGAGCCGCGTACAGGAGCTGGTGGCCAAACAGCAGGAGCTGCCGGCAGACATCGAGTGGCACTTCATCGGCTCTCTTCAACGCAACAAGGTGAAGCTGATCGCCCCTTTTATATCGCTCATTCACAGCCTCGACAGCGAGCAGCTGATGCGTGAGATAGAGAAGCAGGGTGCCGCTTCTGGACGGGTGATCCCCTGCCTGTTGCAGATCCATATCGCTGAGGAGGAGACCAAGTCCGGCTTCTCACCCGATGAGTGTCGTCACTTCCTGGGGGAGGGAAGCTGGAAAGAGTGCAGCAACCTGCAGATCGCAGGCATGATGGGTATGGCTACCTATACCGACGACCGGGAGCAGGTACGCCGTGAGTTTCGTCTTCTCAGGGATCTCTTCGAGGAGTGCAAAGCAAACTATTTCACGGATGACTCCGCCTTCAGGCAGCTTTCGATGGGTATGTCGGGTGATTACCCCATCGCACTGGAGGAGGGTAGCACCCTGATCCGGGTGGGCACAATGATCTTCGGTGCACGTTAAGAAAACCACGCAACAATTTCCCTCCTCTTTTTGATTGGATATCGGCATGATCGATAAAAAATATCTATATTTGTACAAACAATCATTTGAAAAACATTTGTCGCCAATATGGTTACACTGGAAACAACCTTTGCGGGATTGAAACTGAAGAATCCCCTGATAGCCGCCAGCAGCGGACTGACAAACTCACTGAAAAAGATTAAGGAACTTGATGATGCCGGGATTGGTGCGGTGGTGCTGAAATCACTCTTTGAAGAGCAGATAGAAAGTCATTCGGACAAGCTGGCACAGCTCACCGACTATCCCGAGGCGGCTGATTACATCAATACCTATGTGGAGATGAACCACATGGAGAAGTACCTCGATCTGATCCGTTCTGTCAAAGCCGAGTGCGCGATGCCTGTCGTGGCCAGCATCAACTGCTACAAGCAGAGCCGCTGGATTGATTTCGCACGCAGCGTGCAGGATGCGGGTGCCGATGCGCTGGAACTGAATCTCTTCCTGTTGAATGCCGGTGAGTATGGCGACACCTGGCTCGAGGAGTCATACGTCAACATTGTAAGAGAGCTGAAGAAGCAGCTCTCCATTCCCCTGGTGATCAAGATGGCGAAGAACATCAGCAACCTCCCGGGACTTGTTGCCAAACTCAAGGCCTTGGGTGCTGACGGGGTGGTGCTCTTCAACCGTTTCTACCAACTCGATATAGACATCACCAACATGGAAATTGTCTCCGGACCAGTCTTCAGCAATCCTTCCGACTTCAGTGAGACGCTCCGTTGGACCGCCATCGTGTCGGGACGGGTGCCCGACTTCGACATCGCATGCTCTTACGGGGTGCATAGTTGGGAGGATGCCGTGAAGGGGATTCTTGCAGGTGCGGGAGGCATCCAGCTATGCAGTATGCTGTACGAACAGGGAGCGACAGCTGTTGCGGAAATGATCACCTGCATGGAGGAATGGATGGAGCAGAATAACTATGAGACCATCGACGCATTCAAGGGAAAACTGAATTATGCCAACATCAAAAGCCCTTCGCTCTACGAACGGGTGCAATTCATGAAATACTTCTCGGATTACAAACAGTAGGACGTAGGATTTGGGATGCTGCATCTTGACTCCACATTTGATCACAAGAAAAATGAACATACAGCAACTGGAATATATTATCGCGGTGGACAACTACCGTCATTTCTCAAAGGCTGCGGAAGCTTCATTCGTCACCCAGCCCACACTCAGCATGATGATTCAGAAACTGGAGGATGAGTTGGGAGTGAAGATCTTCGACCGTTCTCAGTTGCCGGTGCAACCAACCGAGATCGGTACCAAGGTCATTAACCAGGCGCGAATGGCACTGGCGCAGGTGAATCAGATCAAGGAGATCATCCAGGAGGAGAAGGGGATCGTGAAAGGAATGTTCCGCCTTGCAATCATCCCCACCATTTCTCCCTATCTGCTGCCCAAGCTGATGCAGGTGCACCGCGACAACCAACACGACATCCGCATCGTGATCACAGAACTTACAACAGACCAGATCCTCAGGGGTCTCGCCAACGATACGATTGACGGTGGCATCCTTGCCACACCACTCAAAGAGGCAGGCATCACCGAACATCCCATCTACTACGAACAGTTCTTCGCTTATGTCTCACCACAGGAAAAGGCACTTTATGCGAAAACATCACTCGAAGAGAGTGACCTCACCGCTGCAAAGCTGTGGCTGCTGGACGAGGTGCACTGCTTCCGCACACAGATCCTCCACCTCTGCAACCTGAAGAAACGGCGCAGCAACCAGTCTATCTTCACCTATGAAGCCGGTAGCATTGATACGCTGATCAATATTGTGGATCAGAACGTAGGTCTGACAGTGATACCGGAGATGGCACTGGCCAACCTGAGCGAGATACAACGTAAGAATGTACGACCTTTCAAGAAAAATACGCCCGTCAGGGAGGTGAGCCTGATCACCCGCAAGGAGTTCTTTCGCGAACGCCTGCTTCAAATCCTTGTTGATGAGGTAAAAGCGGCGGTGCCCCGCTCACTGCAGGATGAGGCGATGAAGAAATATGTGATCCCCCTGTGACCTCTTAGAGCATCAGTTTGAATCCGGCAAAGATGCTTCGTGGGCTTCCCGGTCCATATATGTAGCTCGAAGCCCTTCCAGCACCGGTATCGAAATCTTTCTGAAACGCATTTGTCAGGTTCTGTACACCCGCATTGACCTGCAACGAGGTCTCATTGTTGAGGCTGAAGGTGTAAGAAATCCTTGTATTCAGCTCGAAGAATGAAGGTGACTCCTCGGTGATGTTCACTGATGAGAAACGATCGCTGCCCTCCCTGCCAAAACCGGCCTCGTGAGGCACTGCCATGCTGCCGGTATAGTTGCCAGAGAGGGTAGTGGCGAACCGGCGTGTGACATTCCAGGTTGCCACGAAATAGGCGTAGCTATCGGGTGTACGCATCATCCGGCGTGTAGGAGTGACGTGATCCAATGGCTCCTCTTCTGCTGTCTCGGGCTCCCACCACTTGCGCTCTTTGTCATAGAGGCTGCGCTGAAGCGTAGCGCCTGCCTGCAGATCGACTGTTGTGCCGATGGCAACCCTCCCTTCCAGGTTTATCCCTGCCACCATTGCTCCATCATCCGCATTCTCGATCAGGATCACATTGCCCCGCTTTATGCCGGTGAAGGGTCTCTCCAGACGGGTGTAAAAACCCTCAATAAGTAGGTTGAAGAGGGTGATTCCACTCTGGTAGTAGAGATCGGCTGAACCGCTGAGGCTGTGTGAACGTTCCTCCCGCAGATCGTCCGAGAGACGTCTGATCACCTGGGAACCCCCTGCAATATCCACATGCAGGTCTTCGTCGAATACCTGTGGTGCCCGGAAGCCGCCACTGTAGGTGAGCCGCAGGTTGATATTCTGTGAGGGGTTGTAGCGCAAGTTGATGCGTGGACTGAAAATGGGTTGTTCTACCAGGTTGTGTTTGTCGAGCCTTCCCCCCAGCAGCAGGCTCCAGATCCCCGTTTTCCACTCGTTCTGCAGAAAAGCAGCCGCGTTACGGGTTTGTTGAGAGATGCCCTGAACACGATAACCACTCACATCATCCAGCTTGCTGACAATGTATTCCAACCCGGTTGTCAGTTCGGCCGGCATAAACCAAAGCTGGCTAAAGGAATGAAGATAGTGCCCTCCCACCTGATAGGTCAGCTCACTGGTATGTCCGAAAGAATTCCTGCGCAGCATGTTGTTCCGCAGGATGGTGCGGATTTGTTCCGCAGTCTCTTCAGTCATCTCCGGTGTGATGGCCGGAATCTCATCGCTATAGGGTTCACCGGCTCCATAGTAGCTGTTGCGGTTGGTGTGTTGGGCGGCTGCATAGAGGCTGATGCGGTTCTGTTGGTCAGAGGAGGTGTGATCGAAGCCAATAGACCCACTGTGTATGGCGTGCTCCAGCTGTTCGGCGATGTAGCTCTCGTAGGGCTGTTTGTCCAGTTGGTCACCACCCCGCCGGAACTCGTGCATGTGGCGGTACTCAAGTGTCAACCGGGAGTATGGATTCCACCTCAGGAATGAGCGAAAACCAAGTGAGCGGTTCTGCAAGAGTGGCAGTTCGGTGAAACCGTCCTCATCCATATCAACGCCATCGCGATGGCGATGCTGGCCAAACACCATGATCCCCGCATTGCGGGTGTCGTTCACCAGCGAAGCATTGAAGGTGGTGTTGTTTTCCAACGCTCCCCCAATGATGGCGGTATGCGTGTTGCTGAACTCACCGCTATTGCGAATCGGTTCGCGGGTGATGATGTTGATGGTGCCGCCGATGGCGTTGGCACCGAAGAGGGCTGATCCGCCACCACGAACCACCTCGATCCGTTCAATCATATTGGCGGGAATCTGCTCCAGTCCGTACACGCCGGCCAGTGCGCCGATGAGGGGTCGCGAGTCGATCAGTATCTGTGAGTAGGATCCCTCCATACCGTTGATGCGTACCTGTGTGGTGCCGCACGTCTGACAGTTGTTCTCCACCCGCAATCCAGGTTGGAATCTGAGTCCGTCAGCGACAGTTTTCGAGTTGGTTACCTCCAGCATCTGCATGTTGAGCACACTCACCAACGAGGGCGTCATGCGTCGTGTGGTCTCGTTCCGGTTGGCCGACACCACCACAGCATCAAGTGAAACGCTTTCCTCGATGAGTGTAAAATCAATTTCAAGGGTTTTGTCGGCTTCGATGACCACCTCTTTGGCGGCTGTTTTGAATCCGATCATGGAGGCCTCAAGGGTGAACTTTCCCACGGGCAGATTGCGGAGAAAATAGTGACCGGTGTGGTCGGTGGTGATGCCGATGGTGGTGCCCTTCAGCTTGATGGTGACGAAGGGTAGGTGTTCCCCGGTTTTGTTGTCCAGCACATGCCCGTAGATATTCGCGTCGCTGCGTCTCGTCAATGCTGCATCAGATTGGGCATAAGAGATCGTGACACAGATATATAGTGTGAGAAGAAAAATGATTCTTTTCATTGTTTAAGTTATTTTTAAGATATGGAAAGTGGTCACGGCACACCCTGAATTGACAGGGTGCCGTAAAAAAAGAATGGAACAGCAGGTCAGGCGGCAACGGGCGGTGCCCTCATCTGTCTGACAGATGCCGGGGCTATAAGGTGTCGTTGCTGATAGAGGGAGGGTAAACAGACAGTGACGGAGGGGATGTCACATGCAATCTCTGTCTCAGGTATAATGTCCGGTGTGAGTGTGGTACGGTAAAAGTGTTCCAGCAGGCGATACTCTTTTTCAGAATGGTCGTGCTGTTGTTTCTCTCCAAATTTGAAAGGATGGGAATGGATATATTTTGTGTGATTGACAATGTGGGAATGGGTGAAAAGGGTGACCCCGCTTATATAAAGCATAAACAGGGAGATACAGAACCATTTTGCACCGTTGCGAAGATAACCCATCATTCCAGCGCAAATATAGGATTTATTTCCTACCTGACATCAGAAGTATCTTTTTTTTTGTCATTCTGATGACAGTGTGACCGGCATCGGTGGCAGGCAGTGAGAAGCAGATGTTTTTCAGATCCAACTTTTTATCGTAATTTTGTGGATTGATTGAAAATCTCGATCTATGCATCCCGAAACGATTATTGAGAAATATTACCGGAAGGGTACGAAGCTGTACGACATCTATCTGTCACACACCTCTGATGTGACCGCCAAAGCACTTTCCATTGTCGCCAAGCATCCGGAACTGGCGGTAGATGTACGATTCATCGAAGAAGCAGGGATGCTCCACGACATCGGAATCTTTCTCACCAACGCACCCCATATTGCATGTGAGGGACCAAATCCCTACATCTGTCACGGATACCTGGGACGGGAGCTATTGACTGAGGAGGGATATCCGAAGCATGGGCTGGTGTGCGAACGCCATACCGGCACGGGACTGAGCCTGGAGACCATCATCAACCGCAAGCTGCCCATTCCCCGCCGCGACATGCGGCCGGTGAGCCTGGAGGAGCAAATCATCTGCTTTGCCGATAAGTTTTTTTCCAAATCACAGCTTGGCAGGGAGAAGCCGGTGAAGAAGATCCGTCAGGGTCTGAGCCGTCACGGCTCGCACCAGGTGGGAATCTTTGACGAATGGTGTGAACTGTTCCTCTGAGATGCCAGTTTGTTCATGGCACAAATTTTGGCAAACTATTTGCAGTGATCATCGGTAGTAAAAGAATAACAACCAATATGACAAAAACCAAACATACGCAAAAGGATCCCATTGAGAGGGAGGAAGAAATCGTTGGCGAGTCTGCATCTCTTCAGGATGAGCCTGCAGCTGCAGAAAATGAGGAGACGATGATTGAAGATGCGAATCCGCAGCCGGATGAGCTGACCCAACTGAGTGAGAAATATGGTGAACTCAACAACAGCTATCTTCGGTTGCATGCCGAGTTTGACAACTTCCGGAAACGGACGCTGAAGGAGAAAGCCGATTTGATTAAAAACGGAGGTGAGCGGGTATTGCTCGATATCATCGGCCTGGTTGATGACTTTGAAAGGGCACTGATTGCATTGCATTCAGCCGAGGAAAAAGGTGCACTCCTGGAGGGAATGGATCTGATATACAACAAGTTCACATCCTTCCTGGGGCAACATGGGGTGAAGGAGATTGAGGCTGTGGGTCAGCCCTTCGATGCCGACCGGTTTGAGGCGGTAACCACCATTCCGGCCCAGGATGATTCGCAGAAGGGGATGGTGATTGACTGCATACTGAAAGGATATGAACTGAACGAGAAGATCATTCGGTTTCCAAAAGTGATCGTGGGGGAGTAAGATGGCAGCAAAGAGAGATTTTTACGAGATACTGGAAGTTCCCAAGAGCGCTTCAGCTGATGAGATAAAAAAAGCATACCGGAAGAAGGCCATCCAGTTTCATCCGGACAAGAACCCGGGAAACAAGGAGGCTGAAGAAAAGTTTAAAGAAGCAGCCGAAGCCTATGAGGTGTTGAGCGATGAGAACAAACGTGCCCGTTACGACCAGTTCGGCCATGCCGGAGTGGGAGGTGCTGCTTCGGGTGGTGGTTTTGGTGGTGGGATGTCGATGGACGACATCTTTTCACAGTTTGGCGACATCTTCGGTGGCCATTTTGGCGGCTTTGGCGGCTTTGGCGGTTTCGGTGGCGGACAACGGGGCCGACGCGTGAACCGCGGTTCCGATCTGAGGGTAAAGGTGAAACTTTCACTCAAGGAGATACTCAATGGCGTGGAGAAGAAAATCAAGGTAAAGAAGTATGTCTCCTGCTCGCATTGTGACGGCAATGGCTCTGAACACGGTACATCGCAGTCAACTTGTGCCACATGTAACGGCTCGGGTGTGGTGACCCGCGTGGCCAACACCATTCTGGGACAGATGCAGACTTCATCCACATGTCCCACCTGTAACGGTGAAGGCAAGTCGATCTCAAAGAAGTGTGCCTCCTGTAATGGTGAGGGGATTGTGCGTGAGGAGGAGGTGATCTCCATCCGCATCCCTGCCGGTGTGGCCGAAGGGATGCAGCTCTCCATGTCGGGCAAGGGCAATGCCGCCCGCAGGGGTGGTGTGAATGGAGACCTGCTGATCGTGATCGAGGAGGAGCAGGATCCCAACCTGATACGCGACGAGAACGACGTGATCTACAACCTCTTACTCAGTTTTCCCACCGCTGCCCTGGGTGGCTCCGTGGAGGTGCCTACCATCGATGGCGTGGCGAAGGTGAAGATCGATCCCGGCACCCAGCCTGGCAAGGTGCTCCGCTTGCGCAACAAGGGACTCCCATCTGTGAACGGTTATGGACGTGGTGACGAGCTGATCAACGTGAACGTCTATGTGCCGGAGAACCTCACCGACAAGGAACGCAGTCAGCTCGAAGAGATGAATCGCTCCGACAGCTTTGCTCCTTCCGCCTCGGCACGGAAGAACCTCTTCAACAAGTTCAGGAAGATGTTCGACTGACAACAGACAATTGAACCTGCATGTAAAGCAGGTTGGCGGCAACTCTCAATGGGTTGTCGTTTTTTTTGGCCTCCCTGGCAACCATTGGTTTATTTAAACCAGAATTAAAGAAAATTTTCCATAATTTATTCTCAGTTTCAATATTTAATTGCTTACTTTACATCCGATTTGAAAGTTGAAAGCAATTCGGAAGATATTAGCCACAAAAAATAACTTTTATCTGTTAAATCTAATTTATTAAACCACAAAAATGAAACAGAGACTTTTAATCAGGGATCTGACGTTGAGAGATGGACAGCAGTCCGCATTTGCCACACGCATGAATCAATCTCAGGTTGACAGGGTGTTGCCCTACTACAGGGATGCCAATTTCTTTGCAATGGAAGTATGGGGTGGTGCCGTACCCGACTCAGTGATGCGCTTTCTGGATGAAAATCCATGGGACAGGCTCAAGAAGATCAGCCAGGGTGTGGAGGGTCGCTCGAAACTGACGGCACTCTCCAGGGGAAGAAACCTTTACGGGTATGCTCCCTATCCGGATGAGATTATTGATGGCTTCTTCCGGCACGCTGTCGCCAACGGATTGAACATCATGCGGATATTTGACGCATTGAATGATGTGGAGAACATCAAGTCGAGCATTCGATCCATCAAGAAGTATGGGGGGACAGCCGATTGTGCCGTCTGTTATACCATTGATCCCAAATACGATGATCCCTCACCCCTAATGCCTGTCAAAAAGGGTCTTCTTGGCAAACTGTTCGGCAGGAAGAATGAGCATCAGGATCCATCTCGCAAAGCGGTTTTCACCGATGACTATTTTTTGGATCTGGCCAAAGAGATGGTTGCACTGGGAGCCGACATGATCACGATCAAGGACATGAGCGGATTGATACCCCCCTCACGTGTGGCCGCACTCGTATCCAGGTTTAAAAAGGAGTTGAATGTGCCCGTTGATTTCCATACCCACTGTACCCCCGGATATGGATTGGGATCGGTATTGTCGGCCATTGTGAATGGTGTGGATATCGTGGACACCAATATCTGGTACTTCGCCGGCGGGCCAGCCGCACCAGCAATTGAACTGGTTTATCTCTTCTGTCAGAAGTTGGGTATCGAGCTGGAGGTAAACATGGAGGCGGTGGCAAACATCAATGCCGAGTTGTTGCATATTCGAAGGGAGTTGGATGCTTTCGATGCGGTGAAGCAGTTTCCAGTGCCATTCAATCCGCTCACTGACCGATTGCCGGCAGATGTGGATCGGTTGTTTGATGAGGCGATCGCTGCGGCAAAGCACAACGATGAGGCGGCATTGTTGGAAGCGTGTCACGCCATCGAAACCTATTTCAATTTCCCTCCTGCGGATGAGAAGGTGAAGCATGCAGAGATACCCGGGGGGATGTACACCAACATGGTGGCTCAGTTGAAACAATTCAACGCGCTGGATATTCTGGAGGATGCCATGAAATTGATCCCCAGTGTACGCCTTGACGCGGGATTGCCGCCCCTGGTGACACCTACCAGCCAGATCGTGGGGGCACAGGCGGTGAATTCAATCCTCAACCTGAAAAACGGGCGTGACAAGTATGCCAATGCCTCCAATCAGTTTGTGGCACTGGTGAAAGGTGAATATGGAAAAACACCCGTAGCTGTCGATCCTGCCTTCCGCGAGAAAATCACCGGTTCACCCCTGGAGAGACCCTACGATACTTCGAAATACAGACGGCAGGAGAATCCGTTGCTGCCTGAAAATGGCAATGTGCCGCTGGCTGCCGATGAGGAGGAAGAGTTGTTGCTGGAGTTGTTCCCAACCGTTGCGGGCAATTACCTGCAAAAGATCCGTGCCGCAGCGTTTGAAAAGCAATCGGTTGCTGATGAATCGTACCTTCCAGCCACTCCACAGGAAACCAGGGAGGATGATCCAGCGCAAGAACAGAAGGGTCTGGTTGTGTCGAGTCCCATGCCGGGAGCCGTGATGAAGATTGTGGCCAGAGAAGGCGATCTGATTGACAAAGGGGCTATTCTGTTTATACTGGAGTCGATGAAAATGGAGAACGAGATCATCTCCGAGTATGGAGGTAAGATATCGAAAATCTACGCAAAATCGGGTGACATGGTGCAGGAAGGAGATCCGATTGCCAGGATCTTGATCTAGGTGCAGGACGCTACGGGATGGTTAAGAAAGAAACATTTCATCAGTCATCCCGCAGGTATGTGCTGCAACGGTTTTGCTGCAAGATTGACAACGCACTCCGTTTTTGGATTGCAAGATGCCCTGCATGATGCAGGGAAGTGGATTATTTTACCTATTTTTGATCTTCTTCTTTTAAAAGGATTGGAGGAGGAACAGTTGATTGATGCAACATATTGTCGTTATGAGAAACAGAATACTCTCGTGCATATTCATAGTGCTTTTTTTCTGCAGCAGCAGTCAGGCAAGCAATGAGATCAAAGGGGCGAAGGAGGGGTGGAAACTCTCCATGCAATCCTATACATTTCATCTGTTTTCTGTGGTGGAATCTTTGGAGAAAACAGCCCAGCTGGGACTCAATTACATTGAGATCTATCCCGGTCAGAAAATGGGCAACGAATTCGGAGATGCCCGTTTTGGTTATCAGCTCAGTGAGGATGACCAGCAAAAGCTGAAAGCCCTTGCTGCATCAAAAGGTGTTGCAATTGTTTCATCGGGGGTATGGACTGCAAAACGGGATGAATGGGAAAAGATTTTCCTTTTTGCTAAAAACATGCAACAGGAGTTTATCAGTGCGGAGCCGGCCAGGGATGACTGGGATCTGGTGGAAGAACTAGCCGAACGCCATCAGATACAGGTAGCGGTACACAACCATCCCAGTGAATCATCATACTGGAAACCCGAGATACTGTTGCAGGCCATCGAGGGTCGTTCGGAACAGATCGGCGCATCTGCCGATGTGGGGCATTACAGGCGCATGGGATTGGATCCATTGGAATGCATCAGGGCGCTGGAAGGAAAAATCATCTCCTTTCATTTCAAGGATATAGCACCAGCAGGTAGTGAAGGCAGTCTGGAGGATGTGGTATGGGGGACAGGCATTTTACAGGTTGATGAAATGCTCAGGGAGCTCAAGCGCCAAGATTTCGAAGGGTACTTCACCATTGAATATGAAGCCAATTGGGAAAACAACCTGCCCGAGATAGAAACATCCATTGATTACTTCAATCAGATTGTGGATCAACTATCAGATGCTTTGTGAGCCGGGATAGGTATTGGAACCCATCCCGGATGTGCTTTATAGGTAAATGATCAGACACGATCAAGGAAACCCACAACCAAATACGGCGTGTTGCAATTACTAAGGTGTGATTTCCACGATCTTCCGGTACAACGCTTCTGCCATTCGAACGAATCCCAAGTCTGTCAGATGAATCCCATCGACGGTGGTCTCCCCATCCTGTCCGATCAGCTCTGTTGTTGAGAGATAATGGATGTTGTCATATCCTGCTGCACGCAGTTTCTCAAACTCTTCCTTCAGGGCCCTGTTCTTTTCGGATACCTTCTCGAACATAACCCTGTCGAAGAGGGAGTGGGGGAAGGTGATCGACTCCACAAAGAGAACAGGGATCTCCCTGTTTTCTTTGCAAAGGATTTCCACAAATTGCGCTGTTTTTTCCCTGATCTGATCCAGGTTGACATTGGGAATAAAGTCCAGGATGAAGAGTCCGGCATCGGTACGTCGGCCCATCAGCTCCGCAATCTCGTAATCGAGTTGACCGTTGCCGCTGAATCCCAGGTTGATCACCTCCCTGTTCATCTTACGCCCCAGGATACTGGTATACGACATGCCGGCACGGGTGGCGCAACCACCCTGGGTGATGCTGGTGCCATAGCAGATCAGCGGCTTCTCCCTGGTTGGGTTGTTTATCACAGGTTGACCGATTGCGGCTAGTGAGTCGATGCCGATGGAGATGGCTGTGACGCCGTCATAGAGAGGCAGGTAGAGCATGTATTCCCTTTCGATCGGGGTCATGCCGGAAATGACAAGCTGTTCGTTCTCCTTGGCCGTGGGGCGTCCGGTGTTGACAAACTGCCACCGCTCTCCATTCCAGGCATACAGGTCGACTCCCTTGATGCCGGTATCGGTCATGTGGTTCATGTGCACATCTTCCAGCAGGTTCCATCTGGCAGAGATCTGTGTGCTGTTGCTGCGGAAGCGGAGAGCCAGGCCGGATGTGTTCTTGCCCAGGTGCCACACAGGTGTTCGGCTCACCTCTTTCAGTTCGGCCGGGAGTCGTTCGTAACGTGTTTCGGTCTCCTCACTTGTTTTGCCCAACAACGGGAAAAGGGCTCCGTCGTACCAGACAGTCTGTGCTTGTATGGCTGTTGCCGAGCCAACCAGCAACAGAATGATTGAAAATAAACGTCTGTATCTGAAATTCATCTCTCTTTTCATTGTTAGCATCACGGGGAAGCCGAAGAGCCTGGCTTCCCTGTAAGGATTGATTTGTCTATTGTTTGGGCCATTTTGTTTCGATGCCCTGCCCAGCAATCTCGCGCTGGAACTCGGCAAGCAGATCACTCTCTTCACGCACCGCACGGAAGGGCACTTTCTTCTTCCCCGCAAAGGCGATCAGACATCCCACCGCCTCGCCGATGCTCCACTCCACGGGATGCAGTCTGTAGCAACCGTTTGTGATGTGGGTGGTGCCGATGTTCTTGTTGGCCGGTAAGAGGTTGTTGATCCGCTGTGGCAGGAGTGCTCCCAGTGGTATCTCGAAGGGGAGTGAGGGGAAGTCGATGTAGTTGTTGCCCCGTGAGCTGGGGTGCAGGTCGATGTGGTAGTAGCCGATGCCCACACTGTCGTAGAAACTTGCCGCTTTTTTGCCTTCTGTCTCGCCGGCCACCAGCATGCGGTTTTCGGCACCCACATGCTCCTCCAGCACGGTGAATGCTGCCTTGATTCTTCTTGATTCCCGGATGTAGGGGTACTTGGCCATGCCATCGGTGGTGCCCATCACATCACCCCGGAGCCTCAGACCCCGCCAGCCGATGCCTCCATCTTCGCGGGGTGCTTCTGTCTGCAACCAGTAGAAGAGTGCGTGACTCAGTTGTTTGCCCCGCTCGAAGGTAGCCTGAAACTCTTTCTCAGGGACATCTATCAGGTTTCCCGGGAAGAAATCGTTCTGTGGCCAGTTTACGATGGTGATGTCACCGGCATAACTTTCCCCGGTGAACATGTTGCGGTCGATGATGCGTCGGTAGTTCCAGAGGTTGAGCAGGTCACCCAGCTCTTTGCCGGTGGGATCAAATCCCAGTCTCTTGGGTTTCAAGGTGCGGGGATCGGAGTAGGAGAGGTCCAGCAGCCTGCCAGACCATGCCGGCGTCATCTCGGGGATGTAGTTTTTCCAGAATGTGTAGTTTTTTGGCGGATCCTGTACGTTGTCTGCCCCGGGTTGATAATCCATGGCAAAGCAGACCGTAAAGGCCTGATTGTTCATCGGATCAGCCTTCTCAGGGGCATGCAGCTCGCGGGTCTCGTTTTTTGATTCCGTACCGGTGACATACTCCGTACCGGTGAGGGGAAGCAGGTCGCCACACTCGGTGGCATCGACGAAAGATTTGCCGGAGAGTACCACCCTGTCGCCCGTCAACAGGTTCTCCACCTCTATCGCCTGCACATTGTCGCCCGAGACCACCGCGCTCTTCACCTTGTGCATCGTGAGCAACAGCAACCTGCCACTGCTCATGTAGGGGGCAAGCATATCCTGCATCACCGTCACTGCGACCCTGGGCTCGTGACAGAGACGGGAGACACTGCCATTACCCGGGTTCAGGTGGGACTGCAGTCGTGCTTCTTCGGTGAGGGGGTAGTTGCGACGGTAATAGTCGCGCACCCTGGTTCTGTATTCCCTGTAGGAAGAGGGGGCACCATGTGTCTCGATCCAGGGATGCTCATCGGGTGGCACCCCCTGTTGTGACACCTGACCACCGATCCAGTCGGTCTCTTCGGTCATGATCACAGTCAGGCCGTTGCGGCAGCTGGCAAGGGCTGCGGCGACACCTCCCATTCCACCGCCGACAATGACCACATCGGCATTCAGCTCGCGCGACGCAATTTTCCTGCCACTCTTTTGCTTGTTCCCGGAGGTGAAAGCAGCGGATCCCTGTAACAGGGTGCTCCCTCCCAGTATCGATGCATAGGTGATGAAATTTCTTCTATCCATTTCTTATGATGTTTATCTGTTTGACGTGTAATTTAAATTTAGACCTTCATAAAGAATCTCTTTTTGGCTGCAACGGCACTCACCCATGCCACCAGAAGGGTCACCAGCACCGCCTCGATGGTGTGAAGGGTTGTGGAGTAACCGTCCAACCGAAAGAGACGGGCGATTCCAGTGAGGTGCAACAGGGGCAAAATGAGATTACTCCCTGCAATGTAGGCCAACATGGCATTCTTACCCGATCCGGAGAGAAGGAACAATCCCCTTCCGCACTTCAGCAGATCGATGAGGATGGTGAAGGCGAACAGCGCGAACAGTGCAAGTCCTGCAGTAACCAGCATGTAGCTGAGCGTGGCCGAATCTTTTTTGATGCCCCCGTTCAGTGGTTCGCTAAGCAAGCCTGCGACAAGGAGAGTCGTTGCCATGGGGAGGAGTGCCGCGAATACTTTTTTCCAGGGATGATCCCACTTGCGGAGTCCCACCAGGAAAAGGGCGATCAACGCAAGTGTGACCATGAAAGTGATGTACATCTCCCGAAGATAAAGACCCACCACTGCTACCAGTATGAGTGAGAGGGAAGAGAGGAGCAACAGCCATGTGTTTCCTTTCGCGGGTGTTGTCGATGCGATGAATGAACCCGACAGAAGGGCATTGCGGACTATGATACCGGTGTGGATGCCGGGGATGATCACCAGCAGGTATTTGAGGTAGTTCCAGGAGAGGAGCCAGGGCATGGGTGAGTAGTGATACAGTGCAGCAATCCAGTTGTCGCCTGCCCGGCCTGAAAGGAAGAAGGCGCACAGCAACGCGAACGATATCCAGAGTGTCTGCTTGTATTTGCGGTGCAACAGGTAGAGGAGAGCTCCTGCCAGTGCGTTGTTGGCGAGTACCATGATGATGATGTCGAAACGCTGCAGGCGGAAGGTGACTCTGTCGAAGTAATGCAACGCACCAAAAAGCGCAATGAGGATGAGCAGGCCAACAATCCCCATCAGCTGTCGGTGACGGCTCCACCAGCCAGATGAGGGCGATGCGAACAGCAGCACCATGCCACTCATTGCCAGAAGAGCAAGGGGCCATTGTGCACCTTCACCCGCGTTCATCACCCAGGGGCGTGCATGCTGTGAGACGATGGCAAACAGTGCCAGGCCACCGAATCGGATAAGGAGATCACGTCCCATCAGTCGGCCACGATAGCCTTTCTCAATCTTCCCTCCAAGTGAGAAGGGGATTGCAGCCCCCATGCAGAAGAGGAAAAAAGGGAAAACCAAATCGACCCATGTGATTCCGGGCAAGTCCGGTTGGAACTGATGAAGCGGTGGTGGTACCTGGGCATGGTACATCCACCCAGGTAGCGCACCCTCGAAGGGGATGTTGGCGGAGAAGACCATCATCAGGATGGCCAGACCGCGCAAAGCGTCGAGTGCTTCAAATCGATATCTTTTCTCCATCGTGTTGCATTGTGCTTGTTGGGCTGTCAGGGATAAATCTCGTTGGTGTGGAAGTCCCATTCCAGTACTGTTGCCATAGGAACCAGCAACTGAGCCGCAATCTTCAACTGTCCCTGATAGGAGGGATGCCAGTCGGAACCGAGATCCGTTCCATCATTGAGCAAGTTGTCGGGAAGTCCGGCGAAAATGATATTTGCATCCTTCTCAACCTCTCTGAAGTGGCGGGTTAGCTCTTTGACATAGCTGAAACAGGGCTCATTGATCATCGGACCCACCACACAAAAGATTGGCACGTCACCATGTGTGCTCCGCACTTGAGATATCAGCATCTTGTATGCATTCTGGAAGGAATCCCTGTCGGGATGTGGCTGTGTGGAGAAGTCGTTTGTTCCCAGGTTGATCACCACGCAGTCGGCCTTCCAGTGGCTAAAGTCCCATGGCAGCGAGGAGTCGTTGTCGAGTGTGCGGCCATAGCGACCGGGCATGGTGTCACCCGGATCCGACACCGGTTTCTCATCGCCATAATTGCGCACCGCGCCTTTTCCCGAGTGGGCGATGAAATGGGCATCGGCGTTGAAAGCCCTTGCCAGTATGGCGGCATAGCTCTTGTAATTGTTTTCCGTCTCGGGTCGGAACCGTTCATCCCGGTTGCTCCCTTCGGTACCGTAGCCACAGGTGATGGAGTTGCCGATGAATTCGATTCGCCTTTCTGATTTCCGGGGTGAGGCGAGAATCTCACCTTTCTCGTCGAGGATGAATCCCCGAAAGCGAGTCATCCCCATATCGGCTTCGGTACGTTTTGTCAGCAGCAGCTCATGACATTCCGTACCGGATGTCGGTCGGAAGTAAAGAATGGTATCACCTGGTGCATGGAAGACAGATACCAACTCTCCATCGATGAACAGGTTGAAATGGTTTCTATCTCCACCCGCAATGTGTAAGCCGATCTGGTCACCTGTGAAACGACAACCGATCGATACCCCGGGCCAGTCGAAACGCACGACATCCGGGTTGCTACTGTCCACACGCCCCATGTAGCTGATGGCCGGATGGGTGGGTGGAATCAGTTTCTTCGCGTGACAGTTGCCGGCTGACAACAGGAGTGTCAGCAACAGCATGAGGTGTATGGGTCTCGTCATCATTGTTTCGTCTCTTTTTTCAGCCAGAACCGTTCAATCTCCTCCAGTGACTTGCCGGCGGTCTCCGGCATCATCTTCCAGACAATCAGCATGTAGGGGATGCACATGAAGGCAAAGAGAAAGAAGGTGCCTGCAGGTGTGGCCTTCTCCAGCAGCCAGGGGGTGAGTTGTCCGATCAGGAAGGTGCCGATCCAGAGCGAGAGTCCGGCGATAGACATGGCCAGTCCGCGAATCTTTGTAGGGTACATCTCCGAGAGAAAAACGAAGATGACGGCGCTGATTGAACCTGCTGTAAAGAAGATGTAGGCGATGAAACAACCCAGCAGGAAGAGGCTGCTCATGCCCCATGCTTCTCCCATTAGGAAGTAAAGACCGATGAGGATAAGACTCAGGATCATGCCGGTCACGCCGATGTAAACCAGTTTCTTGCGTCCCACCTTGTCGATGATCAGGAGTGCCAGTATTGTGGTACCCATGTTCACCAGGCCGATGAGCGACTGGTAGAAGAGCGAATCGCCACTGGAGAGGCCGCTGGTTTCAAAGATGGAGGGGCCATAGTAGAGCACGGCGTTCACACCCATGAATTGTCCCAGGATTGCAATGGCACAGCCAATGAGCACGGCACGAAAGATGCCGGGTGTGAAGAGCAGCTTGCGGTCTGATTCTCCTTCTGTATTGAGCATGGCACGGGTGTCGTTGATCTGGCTGTTCACCACACTCAACTCACCATAAATCCTGCCGAAAATGAGGGCTGCATGCTCCTCGCGTCTTTTCACGATCAACCAGCGCGGACTATCGGGAATAAAGAAGATTACGAAGAAAAAGAGCAGTGCCGGCAGTGTCTCGGCACCCAGCATGCCTCTCCATATCTCCGTGCCGAAGATTTTCGTCAGCAAGGGACTGGATGAGCCAAAGGCAGCAGACTGTTCCAGCAGGTAATAGTTCATCAGGTAGGCACCAAGGAAACCGACGGTGACTGCCAGCTGGTAGAGTGAGACCATCCGTCCACGGTGGGTGGCGGGTGACACCTCCGAGATATAGAGTGGGCATACGATGGAGACGATGCCAATGCCGATACCTCCGATGATGCGATAGATGACCAGCTGGTCGAGATTGGCCGAAATGGCACAGCCGATAGCCGACAATGAGAATAGGACGGCTGAAAGGATCATGGTCTTTTTTCTGCCCAACCGGTCACTCAGCGCACCGGCAAAGATCACACCGGCGATGGATCCGACAAGCGCACATCCCACATACCAGCCGCTTTGCAGGGTGGTGAGCTGGAACTGTGCCGACACCTGTGATATGGTGCCGGAGATGACCGCCGTGTCGTAACCGAATAGAAATCCTCCCAGGGCAGCAACCACCGACAGGAATGAGACGTAAAGGATGTTGTTTTTTTTCTGCATCTTTCTGCTTGCTTATAGATTGAAATACTCCCTGTAACGGTTGTAGAGGTGTCCAGCCTGGATGTAGGCCGACTGGGGGCTCATGAAGTGGGAGAACTCGAAGGTGATAGCCTTCACGTAGTTGGCCCGCTTGGCTGCCTCCAGCTTGAGGCGCAACTTGTCGAACTTGATGGGGAGGAACTTGATGGGCATGTCCCGGTCGAATGTCTCGGCATTGGTCCAACACTCCATGCCGTAACGGTCAGCCAGCTTCTTGTTCACCTCGAAGAAGGCATCCAGCTCGTTGTAGTCGATGTGTCCGTCCTGGAAAGCGACGGCATCCACCACCTCATGGATGCCGGCGAAGATCTCATCCCACTCCTTCTCATGCTGCTGTACCGACACCGCCTCCTCTTTCGAGAGGGTGGAGCCGCTGGCGGCGACCGCTTTCTTGCCGTCGATCCAGGGAGAGATGAAGGTGGGCAGTCCACCCGATACATCCTTGCATTGCTTGCCCATGGTGTGGAAGGCACCTATCGCCCCCTTGGTGGAACGACTGATCTCACCGCTCACATACCAGCCACCGAAACTCTTGTACTTCTCCCCATAGTTCTTCCATACCTCATCGATCACATAGCGGTTGTCCTCAATCTCGTGGGTCATGTCGCCAGTGGCCCAGTAGTGTCCGGAGTCATAGAGCCCGAAGTAAAACTTCATGTCATGCTTGTCGGCAAGGCGCAGGAAGAGGTCGAGCAGATCGACAGAAGGCATGTAGCACCCTTTCCCGAGCAGATACTTTGAGGGGTAGGTGATGAATTTCCTGTAGCCCGAGCGGATCATGATCACCGTGTCGATACCGATGGCCTTCATGTACTGGAAATCAAGGTCCCATTCCGCTTCACCCCAGTTCTGGTGGGGGATGTCGTGTGAGATCTCATCGAGGAAAGCACCGGTGATCTGCAGTCCGTTGTTCTTGGGTACGATCAGCGTGCTCTTCAGCGACTCATCTTTCCGCACTGAATTCGGTAAGTTGCTGTTGGCACCCTGCTGGTTGTTCCCGGCACAAGCTGCCATTGTGGAGGTGGCGGCGATGGAGGCACCTGCAAGTGCGGCCTTCTTGATAAAATCACGGCGGTTGTTCTTTTCTGTATGCATCTCGGTCGATGTTATGATTGTTTCTGTTTGTTTGTTCTTTTTTTTAATAGATGGCCACCATGTTGGGGATGGCGCGTTGTTTGCCGTCACTGGGAAGGATGGTCTCCTTTCCGTTCACCAGCAGGCAGGATGAGCCTCCGCCATCCAGGTTAATCGCCTGAGTGCACCCCGTCGCCAACAGGATGTCAGCCACCTCCCTGAGCGTCATCCCGGGGGTATTTGGTGTTTTGTTGCGTCCCTCGCAGACAAAGAAGAGCAGGAAGCCACCGGGGTGGTAGGCTATTGCCGACCGGGGGTGGCTGGCGGTTGGCCCCACGCCGCTGGCCGCATCAAAGAGCTCATGTAGCCATTGGTTCTGGTACTTCCCATCTTTGATCAACAGGGGACCGGCGCCGATGGCGTGGTTGGGTTCCCAGGCAGCCGCCCCCTCTGGAAACGAGGCGGAGGGAACCGGCAGCGGCATTTCACCCGCCACGTTGGGTGCCGGAGCCGGGTAGCTGTAAAGAGTACGGTTTGATTCATAAACCCACCGTGCGGTGAAGGTGCCGTCGTGCTCATCACCAAAAGCCCCCTGCGTGGGATAATATGGCGTTTGTACCCCGTTGTAGGAGCGATTGACCACCGGTTGGGCGTGTGCAATGGTGACCCCATCCCTGATGATCAGCCCCAGCGAGTTGCCGGACCAGAAATAGCCGCCATTCAGCAATGCCCAGGGCTGGCTCTGCTGACTGTAGAACTCCGCGGGAGTAGCAGAAGAGCCGGTTTTCTCACCCAACACCTTGAAGCTCCCCTTGCCGGGTTTGATATCGGCAACAGCCACGTAGGCGTTCACCTGCTTTTCGGGCAGATGCTTGCGGTACTTGAACAGCGCGAGGTAGTCAGGCAGATCACCGTAACCCTTCTGTTGCTCCCATTCTTCAGCCGGGAGCGGGAAGCTGCTGGATCGCACGATTGAAACAATGGAGAAGGAGACAATGCGATTGTTCTTTTCAATCTGGATCAGCTGCTTGCCGGTCAGATCAAACAGGGCTCGCGTGGCTTGCGGTTGTACCATCCGGGCATCGTTGGCCAGGATGAACTCCAGTTCCATGCTGTCGAGATCGTCGGCATGCTCGAAAAAGAGCTCGATCGTTCTCCTGAAATTGTCGATCTTCACCTCCTCTACCGGGTGTGACAACACTTTTACCCCGGTGATGTAGTTCAAGTCGCCGCTCTCCTCATTGCCCTGTGTGGCGCAGCTGAAGAGCAGCAGCAGGAAGAGCAGCCATGTCTTGTTTTTACCGTACATCATCTTTCCGATTGTTTCATTCATCAAGCCATTTTGTTCATCTGATCACCGTGAGATGGTTTCCTGATAGACCCGGCCAAAAGGATCTGCAGCCGTGATGGTGATCTTAGAGTCCTGTTTGCGGGGTGTGGCGCGGAAGAGATGATCGGTCAGCTCAGGACCTATCCAGCTGAACTCGAGCTTCTCCTTGTCGCTGTATGCTTTCTCCACTTCCGGATCGAGACCCTCGAAACGGCTCATCTCACCTATCGGGACTCCATCTTCGAACCATTCGACACGCCAATTTTTGTCCCAGTTCCAGATGTTGGCCACCACATCGTTGCCATACCTGCCGGTGGTGTTGGGTGCATAGACCCGCATCTGGTGATCACGAT
>JAEWQF010000029.1 GCA_023399295.1 Bacteroidota bacterium | reverse complement strand
CGACATACAGGTCTACCACCCCGAGGTGGAGGCCTTCGACGTGCTGGATGAGAAGGGCGACTTCCTATCGGTGCTCTACACCGACTTCCACCCGCGCGACGGCAAGCGTTCCGGCGCCTGGATGTCCGCCTTCAAAAGCCAGTATGTGCGAGATGGCATCGACAGCCGCCCCCACATCACCATCGTGATGAACTTCACCCGTCCCACCGACAGCAAGCCGGCATTGCTCACCTTCGACGAGGTGGAGACCTTCCTGCATGAGTTTGGCCATGCCCTCCACGGCATGTTGGCACGCGGCACCTACGAAACCCTTTCCGGTACGAGCGTCTACCGTGATTTTGTGGAGCTGCCCTCCCAGATCATGGAGAACTGGCTCACCGAGAAGGAGTACCTCGACCGGTTCGCCTTCCACTACGAGACGGGAGAGAAGATGCCCGACGCACTGCTGCAGAAGATCATCGATGCCTCCAACTACAACGTGGGCTACCTGACGCTGCGCCAGCTCTCCTTCGGATACCTCGACATGGCGTGGCACTCCCTCAACGAGCCATTTACGGGTGATGTGCCCGTGTTCGAGCAGGAGGCGATGGAACGTGTGCAACTGTTACCGGTGGTGCCTGAAGCTTGTATGTCCACCTCTTTCGGTCATATCTTCTCCGGAGGTTACGCCGCCGGTTACTACAGCTACAAGTGGGCCGAGGTGATGGATGCCGATGCCTTCTCACTCTTCAAGCAAAACGGCATCTTCGACAAGGCTACGGCCGACTCGTTCCGACGCAACATCCTGGAGCGTGGCAACACCGAGGAGCCGATGGAACTCTACAAGCGTTTCCGCGGTCAGGAGCCTTCGGTAGAGGCCCTGCTCAAACGAAGCGGCGTGAATTGAAAATTCGTGCATCGTTCGAGGTTGGAACGTTAGTAGGTTAGTAGGTTAGTAGGTTAGTAGGTTAGTAGGTTAGTAGGTTAGTAGGTTAGTAGGTTAGTAGGTTAGTAGGTTAGTAGGTTAGTTAGTTAGTAGGTTTGTAGGTTAGTGGGTTGATAAGTATGAAGTTCGTTGTTCATAGTTTATGGTTTTGAACCTCAACCCAAAACTAAAGTATAAAAACCGATATCTTATAGCTGAAAATGCTTGTGGTTTTTTCTTAAATCCGGTGAAAATAAGGGGAATTGGGTCCAATTCCCCTTATTTTTCGTTTTTTCTTGCAATTTTCGCCTAAAATATTTTGTCACAACTATTTTATATCTATCTTTGTCGGGCAAAAGGTTTTTTTGCGGGCCGTTAAATATTTACTTCACACCAATGTCAAGTCATTTCTAACTTCTCTCATCTAAAGACTTCTGCACTAATTTTTTTTTATTTTTTATTTTAATTATTTTACATGAACATTTTCGTAGCTGGCTTAAGTTATCAGATTACTGACGCCGATTTAAAAGAACTGTTTGAGGAGTATGGTGAAGTATCCTCAGCGAAGATTATTACCGATCGTGAAACCCGTCGCTCAAAAGGTTACGGTTTTGTTGAAATGTCCAACGACGAAGAAGGACAGCATGCCATTGAAGAACTGAACGATGCAGAATACGACGGACGTACGCTCTCTGTATCAGTAGCACGTCCCCGTACCGAAGGTGGTGACCGTCCCCGCAACAACAACCGCGGTGGTTACGGAAATCGCGAAAGAACAAACAGGTACTAAGAAGCGCCCATAGTTTTAGAAAAGAACTGCATCCATCGTGATGCAGTTTTTTTTTGTATCTTTGCGCCTGCTGTATTGAGACCCCGGCTGTCTACAAGAGCCGTCATCAAGAACTGATTAATAAGACTGATATTGAAGCATGTGCACCATCCTTTCCATTGAAACGGCCACACCCGCCTGTTCCTGTGCCCTGTCGCGCGACGGGGAGCTGCTGATCACCCGTGAGGAGTTCCGGGAGCAGTCGCACGCCACCCTGTTGGGCCTGTTTGTAGAGGAGATCATGACCCATGTGCGCAAAGAGAAGATCACACTCGATGCCATTGCTGTGAGCAGCGGTCCCGGTTCCTATACCGGTTTGCGCATCGGCGTTTCGGAGGCAAAGGGACTCAGCTACGGGCTGGGCATCCCGTTGATCGCGCTCCCCACACCCCTGGTGATGGCCTCGATGGTCGCCGGCCGGGTAGGGGAGGATGATCTGCTCTGTCCCATGATCGATGCCCGCCGCATGGAGGTCTATGCCACCTTCTTCAGCCCATCACTTGAAACGATGCGTCCTACTTCCGCCGATATTGTCGAGGGGGAGAGTTATCATGATATGCTGTCACAACACAAGGTCTGGTTCTTCGGCAACGGGGCCGACAAGTGTCGCGGTG
The DNA here is from genome assembly GCA_023399295.1 of Bacteroidota bacterium. Classification (GTDB taxonomy): domain Bacteria; phylum Bacteroidota; class Bacteroidia; order Bacteroidales; family Dysgonomonadaceae; genus Proteiniphilum. The sequence continues at coordinate 23,110 of JAEWQF010000029.1, read as the reverse complement.
TGATTGCCCATCCCCATGCGCATTTTCTGGAAGAGATCCATCCCCTGGCATCAGGCATGGTGGCACTGGCGGAACAGGCTTTCCGTGAAAAGCGGTTCGTCGATTCAGCCTACTTCGAACCCCATTACCTGAAAGAGTTCGTGGCCACCACAGCCAAAAACAAGATCTTCCCGACAACCTAATAAAGAGTGCTCAAGGTGCGAGCCGTTGCAGGCTCCAGCCACCAACTCCTGATACATACACCAGCCGGTCGTGCATCCGGTCGGGACGGCCATGCCAGAACTCAATCCGCTCAGGACGCACCAGGTATCCACCCCAGTGAGCGGGACGGGGGAGTGCTTCCTGTTCGAACCGCCGCTCAACCTCCCGCTGCAGTGCATCCAGCTCGGCACGCCCGTGCACGATGTTGCTCTGGGGCGACGACCAGGCACCAATGCGTGCGTTTTCCGGTCGTGAGAGATAGTAGGCATCCGACTCTTCGGGCGGTAGCTGTTCCACCACTCCCTCAATGCGTACCTGTCGTGCCATCACGTGCCAGTCGAACACCAGCGCAGCTTGCGGATTGGCACGCAACTCCTCCCCCTTGCGACTCAGGTAGTTTGTGAAGAAAGCGAAGCCATCGGCTCTCATCTCCTTGAGCAGCACCACCCGTGCCGACGGTCTCCCCCCGGGGGTGGCAGTGGCGAGCGTCATCGCGTTGGGTTCATCAATTCCCCCGGCTATTGCCTCTTCCAACCACCTGGCGAACATCACCATCGGGTCTGCCGCCATCTCCTGCTCCCGCAGGGTGCCGCTGTCGTACTCACGGCGCATGCTGTGTAACTCTTTCATATATCGTCTGTTCGTTTGATGATACAAGCCAGTGGAGGATCTATTGTTTTGCCGATCAACTACCACGTTCACAAAAGGTCGATGACAATTGTGGCGCATCTCCTGCATTCCGCAAATATAACGGCAGGGAGGTCTAACTGCCAACGCGATCTGGTTAATATTGCGTAAAATGTGAAGCTTTTTTCTTATCTTCGCACATTGTTCCAGCGGAGATCAACCTTCATTTCAGAAGAAGAATGGCAATTGATTTGCATGGTGCTCTGCAGGTAATGATAGAAAATGGAGACCCGATAGGGGACGGGAGGATCATCCAGTTCGTTGGATCGGGAAACAGACACATTGTAGTACAGATGATAAAAGCGGAAAAAATCACAAAAAGTTTTGGGTCGCTTCAGGTACTGAAGGGACTCGACCTGGAGGTACAACGGGGTGAAATCGTCTCGATTGTTGGCCCCAGTGGTGCCGGAAAGACAACACTGCTCATGATCATGGGCACCCTTGAGAAGGCCGACGCCGGTCGCATTCTGATCGACGGGCACGATCTGAGCCAGCTCAACGAGCAGCGCCTCTCCGACTTCCGCAACAAAAATATCGGCTTCGTCTTCCAGTTCCACCAGCTCCTGCCCGAGTTCACGGCGCTGGAGAATGTAATGATCCCCGCACTGATTGGCAACGTGAAACACGCCAAGGCGGAGGCGCGCGCCCGAGAACTGCTGGCAATGATGGGTCTTACTGAGCGTGAGGAACACAAACCGGCCGAGCTGTCGGGTGGTGAGAAGCAGCGGGTGGCGGTAGCACGCGCCCTGATCAACGACCCGCTGGTGGTGTTTGCCGACGAGCCCTCCGGCAGCCTCGACAGCGACAACAAGGCGGAGCTGCACCAGCTCTTTTTCGAGCTGCGCGACAAGCTGAACCAGACTTTCGTGATTGTGACGCACGATGAGCAGCTGGCATCGATCACCGACCGTACCATTCACATGAGGGATGGGATGATCGAGAAATAGAGGTTAGCTGTCAGCTTTTAGCTTTTAGCTTTTGGCTGTGCGAATATATTTCACAGCGACTGCATCTTCTTATCGACCCGACAACAAGCTGAGGTCTTGGAACTATATCCGCACACATGCAGCGAACGGTTTTGAACCTCAAACCAAGAACAGCGAATTAACAACATCGAACCAAGAACATCGAACCAAGAACATCGAACCTCAAACCAGGAACCTCAAACCTCAAACTAGGAACTTATAAACTTACCAACATACTAACTTACAAACGTAAGAGTTATGAAATTCAAAACAGTACTTATGGCAATCGCAATTGGTGGGAGCATGCTCTCCTGCAATGATACAAAGGAGCCGGCAGCCAAGTCCGGCCAGGAGCTGAGCGAGATCATTGGCAAGGCCAATCCTTCCATTGCACAGGGGCGGATGACGGCAGAGGTGCTCCACAGTTTCGGTCGTGTGGGCAGCGTCTCGGTCTCACCCGACGGCAAGCAGATCCTCTACCAGGTCACCTACGTCAGCATCACGGAGAACAAGACAAACAACGAGCTCTTCATCATGAACAGCGATGGCACGGGCAAGAAACAACTTACCATCACCAACACGCAGGAATCAAATGCCCAGTGGATCGACGGGGGGCGCAAGATTGCCTTTCTGAGCAACGAGACCGGCACCTCGCAGATATGGACCATCAACCCCGACGGGGGAGGGATGACACAGATATCCAATCAGAAGGAGCCCATCGAGGGATTTGTGATCTCACCCGACGGGAAGAAGGTGCTTTTCATCCGTAGCGTGCAGCACGGCAAGAAACCGGGAGAACAGTACGAGGACCTGCCGGGAGCTACCGGTCGCGTGGTCGACAACCTGATGTACAAGCACTGGGACCACTGGGTGGAAAGCGTGCCGCATCCCTTCGTGGCCGATATGGAAGGCCATCGGTTGAACAACATCGTCGATCTGCTGGAGGGCGATCCCTACGAGGCACCGCTGGCTCCCTTCGGCGGTATCGAGCAGCTCGCCTGGAGCCCCGACGGTGCCACCATCGCCTACACCTCCCGCAAGAAAACCGGACGTGAATATGCCGAATCCACCAACTCCGATATCTACTTCTACGACCTGAAGAGCGGTCAGACCCGTAACATGACCGAGGGGATGATGGGCTACGACGTCAATCCGCAGTTCTCGCCCGATGGCCGTTACCTCGCCTGGCAGAGCATGGAGCGCGACGGCTACGAGTCCGACAAGAACAGGCTCTTTGTGATGGAGCTCGCCACCGGCAAGAAAACCTACGTGACCGAGTCGTTCGACTACAACACCGACGCCTTCGCCTGGGAGAGCGACAACAAGACAATCTACATCGTATCACCGGTTAATGGCACCACACAACTCTATGCGGCCGACATCGCCACCAGGACAATCACCCCCATCACAAAAGGGATGCACGACTATGTGTCGGTGACGCCCGGCGATGGCATGCTGATTGCCGGTCGCCAGTCGCTCTCACAGCCCACCGAAATCTATTCGGTTGATCTCACTACGGGAGAAGCCACCAACCTGTCGCAGGAGAACAGCGCGCTGCTGGCCAACCTCACAATGGGTGCGGTGGAGGAGCGCTGGATTGAGACCAGCGACGGCAAGCAGATGCTCACCTGGGTGGTCTACCCGCCCGACTTCGACCCGGCGAAGCAATACCCGGCACTGCTCTATTGCCAGGGGGGACCACAGAGCATGGTGAGCCAGTTCTGGTCCTACCGCTGGAACCTGCAGATGATGGCCGCCAACGGCTACATCGTGGTGGCACCCAACCGGCGCGGACTGCCCGGCTTCGGCCAGGAGTGGCTGGAGCAGATCAGCGGCGACTATGGCGGGCAGAACATGAAAGACTACCTATCAGCCATCGATGCGGTCGCACAGGAGCCCTTTGTCGATGCCGACCGCCTCGGGTGCACCGGCGCCAGCTATGGCGGTTTCTCGGTCTACTGGCTCGCGGGGCACCACGAGGGTCGCTTTAAGGCGTTTCTCTCACACGCCGGCATCTTCAACCTGGAGGCACAATACCTCGAGACCGAGGAGATGTGGTTCGCCAACTGGGACATGGGCGGTCCTTACTGGGACAAGGGGAATGCCACGGCACAGCGCACCTACGAGCACTCGCCGCACCGCTTCGTCGAAAAATGGGACACCCCCATCATGATCACCCACGGTGAGCTGGACTACCGCATCCTGGCCTCGCAGGGGATGATGGCGTTCAACGCCGCACAGCTGCGCGACATCCCCTCGCGGATGCTGATCTTCCCCGATGAGAACCACTGGATCGCCCGTCCGCAGAACGGAGTGTTGTTCCAACGCGAGTTCTTCCGCTGGTTCGACCAGTGGTTGAAGTAAGTATAACAGCGTTTTCGAATAGAGATCTCCCCCGGGGATACCTCTTCCCGGGGACACTCATACAAGGAGGGACGCTCATGAAACGGAATGCTCCTGAAGGAGTGTAAGCTCAAGAAGCGTGTAAGCCGGTGAGTGAGAGCCGCAGCACCGATGAAGGCAACTGTAACAGGGCATAAATGGCTGAAATATTTTCAAAAAACGGAGTCAAATGTTTTGCAATTTCAAAAATATGCTTACCTTTGCACTCGCTATCGGAAACGATTTGCAAACGGTGTGGTAGTTCAGTTGGTTAGAATACCTGCCTGTCACGCAGGGGGTCGCGGGTTCGAGTCCCGTCCATACCGCAGAGATAAAGCCTAATAAGTTTATTTATAAACTGTTAGGCTTTTCTATTTTTATATATTTGGAACACATCTGTATCACTGAAAAAATATTATTTCTATCCGAAAGAATTATCAATATTAATTAATCAGCCCTATATCAACATAATATGCTTTTATTGCTTCAATGATATGTAATCAATTTGAAAAAAATAATACTGTTTCAATTGTCAGTTATTTTAGCTTCACAAATCATATTACTGTAAGCGGGCTTGAAATGATACCGATACTTTCAATTAATATCCATCGGCAACCTGTTATTAATCTTGTCAATCAAATCCTTGATGCCAAACAGGAAAATCCACAAGCAGACACTTTCGAATTGGAAAATGAAATTGACCAATTGGTGTATCAGCTTTACGGTCTTACGGATGAAGATTTTGCTGTTATTGAAGGAGATTAGAGAAAGACAGTGGGAAATAAAGGGAAATATCCTCTGTATTTTTGTTCTAATAATAAGCCTCCCGGGCGCGTTCGTGACAGCATGTAAGCTACCCCTTTTTGTAGCCTTCCCTATTTCTTGGACAGTTCCAAGTTAGACAAAATTTTAATTCAAGTTTCGCAAGTAAAAATATCTCAAAAATAATTGCATAAAAACGGCATAGAGGCTTCTGTAATTCACAGATTGTTAGTATATATAAGCATCAAAACCAAAAAAGCTAAAAGCCCTTTGCCGATATACAAAAGTAACTCGATTTGATCAGATATCAGCTTTTTTCAAGATAGATGATTCAAACAGTGCCCTTTTTACCCTGACGGATATGCTAAAAGGTTTCAACATGTTGGAGAAGGTCCCCTTCGGGAGCAAGAGCAAATGCAACAGCAATTACTCCCTGCTGCAGGTGCTCGAGTTGCTGATTATGTTTCCCTGTTTCATGATCAGGAATCCTAACAATTATTGTCGATCATCCCTAAGCATCAATAGTGAGATAGATCGCCAGCACGGGCATACGATTCTAACTCGTTTGACATTGATATTCTTTTGTTAAAACAACTCCTTTGGATTTATCTTCAAAAACTCCTCATAAGGAATTCCGCCCGTGCCAACAAGCAAAATCTTATTGGGATGAAACTTTTCTGAAAAGAGAGCCATTCCTGCATTTGCTGCTTTCATCCCACTTTTCACTTCAAGTCCGATTACCTTCTTGCCTTTTTCCAAGACAAAATCAACTTCTTGATTTCCTTCTCGCCAGTAATAGAGCTGATATCTTTCGGAGATGGAATGATTCATCAAATGTGTTCCAACAGACGATTCTACAAGTCGCCCCCACAATTCCGGATGAATGTGTGTCTTTTCATATGTGTCGTTGCTCTGAGAACTAATTAAAGCATTGTTATAGACTTGAAATTTCGGGCTTGAACCTCGTTTACGAATGATATCTCCGGCATATTTTCCCAATCCTCCCAACAAACCGGAATCTGATAAAAGTTTCAGATAGTTCGCTAAAGTTGTCGTATTTCCGGCATCTTGAAGCTGTCCTATGATTTTTGTATAGGAAAGAATCTGCCCGGAATACAAACAGCCCAATTCAAACAATCGTTTCAGTAGAGCTGGCTTGTCAACCCGTGTGAGCATGAGGATATCTTTGGATATACTTGTTTCAATAAGAGAATCCTTCACATAGTTTTTCCAACGTTCTTCATCACTGATCAAGCTTGCCGATCCGGGATAGCCGCCAAAGTAAACATATTGTCCGATGCTCCATCCAAATGCTTCCTGCATCTCCGGATAAGACCAATGACCCATATATAAGATTTCAAAACGACCGGCCAGGGACTCAGTCAATCCTTTTTGAATCAACAGACGGGAAGAACCAAGCAGAATCACTTTTATATTGACATTCTCACGGGTATCCTTATCCCATTGTTGCTTCACAATTTCACTCCAGTTGTCAATCTTTTGAATCTCGTCAATTACCAACAAGAACTCTTTTGCTCCCGAAGCTTTTAACCGCAAGCGTGCAGATTCCCAAACTTGCACCAACCATGCCGATTTGGTTGCAGAAATAGCTTCTGCCGATTCATTCATGTTGGGTATAGCCAGTTGGGGAAGAAGTTGATTGATCATCGTTGTCTTACCAACTTGCCGAGGGCCCAGTATCACTTGTATGAACTTACGAGACTCTTCAATCCTGGACTGAAGCAATTTCAAATAGGAACGCTCTAACATAAACTAAAATTATACTCAATACTACTCGCAAAATTACTCAATACTACTCGCAAAATTACTCAATAGTTTTAGTGATGCAAATTTATTTGTGTAAAATTCATGTTCATTTGTTTATGGACGAATGAATTAGAAGATTTTTTCGCTGCTTTGGGTAAGCCACTTAGGCGACCATTGTCTTCGAAATCATGAATGCATATGACACAAGTTGTCTGACATTGTGCCGCTCTTCTATTTGAACCGTTTGGAGAGGTATCGGCGCAGCGGCTCGTCGTAGAGCTTCAGCACGAGCCATGCCAGCAGGATGTTGCCGAAGAGCAAACCCACAGCCACCGGCCAGGTCTGCGCGAAGGAGAGCTCATGTCTCCATATCCAGGCGTAGAAGAGGTACATGAAGGGGTAGTGCACCATGTAGAGCGGGTAAGAGATATCACCCAGGAACTTGCAGGCGCGGGTGGTCGCCCTGTCTGTTGTCAGCCCCGAAGCCCCCAGCCATACCAGGATGGGGAAGAGGATAATGGTGCAGAGGGCGTCGTAGAGGCCGTTCATCCAGTGGGTGCCGCTGTCGCCGATGTAAGGCATGGAGAGCAGGACGACGATGGCCAGGCTGCTGATCCAGAAGGCACCCCTGATGCGCACCGGCTTGAAAATGCGCGACATGAGCAGCCCCGCGGAGAAGGCGAAGAGCAGTCGCAGGAAGCCGCCCGGAAGGTTGGTGCCCCCCAGTGTCCATCCCACACCCAGGTGTCCATAGCCGGAGAAGCTGCCGATGGCATAGGTGGCTTGTGCCACAGCGGCGAGTGCCACAAGCACTTTCAGCGCCCGCGTGGAGAGGCGGCGCAGGAAGAGCGCGTAGAGGATGTTGCCGATGTACTCGAAGAAGAGCGACCAGCTGGGGCCATTCAGCGGGAACATCTCGCCGTTGCCCCGCACTTCGGCGCCCGCGCCCGGCAACACCGGGATTAGGAACATGTGCAGCAACAGTGCCAGCATCACCATGGAAAGGGGTGCAATTGTGCCGTCCCACATCTCCCTGCCGGCGATGAGGAAGGTGAGTGTCCCCAGCAGGGCGCCCATCACCACCATCGGCTGCAGGCGTATCAGCCGCCGCCGGAAGAACTCCTTCATCGTCATCTTTTTCCCCCAGCGGTCGTCGTAGGCATAACCCACCACGAAGCCGGAGAGGATGAAGAAGAAGTCCACCGCCAGGTAGCCGTGGTTGAACTGCTGGTCGTAGGGAGTGGTGGCGAACGCCTCGAAGAGGTGGTACCAGATCACCATGATGGCCGCCACACCGCGCAACCCGTCCAGGATGCGGTAGTGCGGTTTGGAGTCTGTAAATGTCGCGGAAGAGGCCTGTGTCATCAAAACTGTGTGTTGTTTCCGGTTTTGTTTCATGAAAAAGCAAAAGTAATAAAAATATCCCCAAGTGGAAATTGATTTTTCTTCTCCTATGATGCCGGAAGTATTGGAATAATAGTTATTTTTGTGCTCCCGAATCGTTAGCTCAGCTGGTTTAGAGCGCTGCCTTGACAGGGCAGAGGTCACTGGTTCGAATCCAGTACGGTTCACGCACATACCGAAAGAGGGTGTATCACACAATGTGACTACACCCTCTTTCGATTGGGATCCCTGTTTAAGAACAAATTCAGATATGCGTCTCTCAAGAGGTTTTTATTTGAGAACCTCTCATCTTCTGCACCCATCCGGTGGTAAACCTAGTTGAGTTCTCCCAACGAACCTATTTCCCGCCTGTTTCGAGCCCCTCCAGCCAACGATCCAGTTCCAGGAAGAACGGGCGCTTGTAGGCGAAGCTGTTGCGGTTGCCGAAGCCATGGCCGCCGGTGGGGTAGAGGAGGAAGGTGACCGGCCGGTTGTGGCGCGTCATCGCCTCGGCGTAACGAAGCCCGTTGGCGGGAGGCACCACCTTGTCGTCGGCAGCGAAGATGATGAAGGCCGGTGGTGTGTCACCATCCACTCGCAGCTCGTTCGAGAAGCGGTGTGTCATCTCCTCAGTCGGGTTCTCACCCAGCAGGTTCCTGCGCGATCCCCCGTGTGTGAGGGCCGCATCCATCGTGATCACCGGGTAGAGCAGGATCTGGAAGGCAGGCTTCTCCGCTGCAGGGGCGTGGGTGGCGAAGGTCGATGCCAGGTGTCCCCCGGCCGAGGAGCCCATGATGCCGATCTCCTCCGTGTTCACCTGCCACTCCGCAGCGTGCTTCTTTGCAAGGTTGAAGGCAGCCTGCACATCGGCATAAGGAATGGTGTGATCGCCCGCCGGCATGCGGTATTTGAGCACCCCGAAGGTGATCCCCTTGCTGAGGAAATATTCGGCCCAATCGAATCCCTCGTGGAACATTGCCAACCCACTGTAACCGCCACCCGGCAGTGCGATCACCATCCGTCCCGTCGCCTTCTCTGCCTCCGGCAGGTAGACGCGCAGGGTGGGTGCCACCAATCCCTTCTTCGGATCCTCATCCATGACAGGTGTCTCCTTCACGGTGCCGAGCGTGTACTCCTTGAATTGCAGCTCCGGCGTCGAGCTTTCCTGGATCACCCCCCGGGTGATGCTGTTGCCAATGAAGATGATGTGTGACGCTTGTGCCGATAGCGATGAGAGAGTGGCAATGAAAAAGAGCAGGATGTAATTCAGCTGTTTCATGATTCTTTATTTTTGTTGAAGTGTCAATCAATACCCACACCCATCACAATTCGTGTTGGTGTCTTTGTGTCAGCCCTCTCCCTGTCGCGCCACTGCATGGGACTGCATTTCATCTCCTGGGTGAATGCCCTTCCGAACACGGAGGGGGAGCTAAACCCCGACATCTCGGCAATCCGGGTGATCATCAGGTCGGGTTGTGTGATCAACAGTCGTTTGCTTTCTGCAATCCGGTAGCGCATCACAAACTGGTAGAAGCTCTCGTTGTATCCCTCGTTGAAAAGTCGAGAGAGGTAACTGCGGTTCAGAGGGAGGATCTCCATGGCGTCGGTTAACTTGAAATCCTTGCGCAGGTATGGCTTCTCCTGCTCCATCCATTGCTCCAGCTTTTGCTTGTATTCCGGCAGCTTGTTGGCAAAGAGGCTTTTTCGTTGTGTCTCACACGCAGCTGTTGCAATTGTAATGATCTCCTCTCCGTCGCTCAGGTCACCCTTGTCCAGCTCTGTGATCTCTCTTATTTTGGCCACATGCTCATTCATCCCTGCCTTGAAATACCCTTCCGGGTAGGGATTCTTATGGTAAAAGACGCGATAGATGGCATAGGCGCAAAAGAGAAAGAAAATGATGTTGTGTACCAGTACGGTGCGGATGTTGTTGCTGAACACCACCACCAGGCAGGAGAAGGTAATCACCAGATTGGCGTAGATATAATCACCCAGCCATTTCACGTCGATGTGCTCGAACGATGCATAGTTGTTCTCACACCACTCCCTGTAGTTGTTCCTGTAGCGTAGCATCACCATGAGGCCGAACACAGGATAAAAAAGCAGGAAGAGCCGCAACCAGACGGTGATGTTCCGGAATTCACCCACAAAAGCGCTCCAGTCGTCAACAGCGGGTACCGTCACACCAAAGAAGCGGGTGGCCATCAGGTAGACTCCAAGGACCAGAAGGGTGGGTAGAAAGAGGATCATTGCCCGCCTCATTGTGAGCCATCCGGGACGAAAGGCCTCGATGGGGTAGAGCATGAACAAGTAGGCAAAGAGGTTGCCATAGACAAGCATCGGGAACGACAGGTAGCCATATTCCACCACACTGGCATATCCCCGTGTCAATCCCCGTGTCAGCGAGAGCAGGTTGGTGCATCCGATCATCAGCATCAGAAAGATGAAAAGGAGATCGGCGCGACTCCCTTTTTTTCGTTTCATCAGCACCAGTGCGCCGCTGAAGCAGAGGAGACAGAGCATCGACATCACGGTCTGGCGGATGTATCTGAATGGTTCGAGAGGCATCTGCAGGGAGAGGGTATGACCCACAGCCACCACGATGATGAGAAGCGAATAGATGATGGGTCGTTTGTAATACCACGCAAGGCGTACCCCTTCATGGATCGACAATTGGTTATCCGGCATTGCGCTATTTTGGTTAGAAGATGTCAAAAAAAACCGCTGTTGAATTCCTGTTCTCGTTTCATCAGATTCAGGACAGCAAAAGTAGGGATAATTTCACCGACTGCAAAAATAATTTTACCCACTGCAAACCCTTTTCTAGAAGCGGCATCGGTAAATATCTACCTTTGTCCTGCATCGTTTCACACAACTCTTGCGTCAAATCAGCGGAAGCCGAAAAGCTAAATGAGTAGGCATTCATCTTTATACTTTTTTTTACTTTATGATCACAAAAAAACTTATTGCTTTTGTTGCAGCATTCGTTTGCGGCGCATTCAATCTTGTCAGTGCACAAAACATCTTCTCAAAGGGCGACCAGGTGGTGAATCTGGGTCTCGGCATTGGCAGCTACTATGGTGGCAGCGGATACAGCAGTAGCATCCCTCCTCTCTCCATCTCTTATGAGAAGGGGATCATCGACGGACTGCTCGACGGCAAGGGATCCATCGGCGTGGGCGGTTATCTGGGTTACAGTGCCAACAAGTGGGAGACCGTTATAGGGGGTAATACCTATGGATACAAGTACAGCTACATGATGATCGGCGCCCGCGGTGCGTTCCACTATCAGTTTGTGGAGAAGCTGGATACTTACGGCGGATTGATGCTGGGATACAATGTGGTTGGCAGCAAATCGATCGGCAACAACAGCGGTGTCGATTACGGAGCAGCCACTGCCAGCGGCATCGGCTATTCCGCCTTTGTGGGTGGTCGTTATCATTTCTCCGACAAAATCGCAGCGTATGCGGAGATCGGCTACGGCGTCGCCGCACTGGAGCTGGGTATCTCAATCAGGTTGTAAGACGAAGGCTGTCAGTGGTCAGTGATCATTAGTCAGTGATCAGCGATCAGTTGTCGTTAATCAGCAGTAAGCGGTTAAGTTGTAAGTTTGCGCAGTAAATTTTGGGGTTTACTGAACAGCACTTACCGCTTACCGCTTTTTTATTATCTTTGTCGGTGCAGAACGTTTTAAGATCATGGTGAACGATACGAATGGGGAAGAGGGGCGCCACTGGCTGGCTGCCTATGTGCGGATGCACCATGAGAAGAAAGTGCGCGACCGGTTGGGGGAGATGGGGATCACCACCTTCCTGCCGGTACAGACGGTGGTGCGGCAGTGGAGCGACCGCAAGAAGAAGGTGGAACGGGTGCTGATCCCGATGTTGATTTTCGTGCAGGTAGATCGCACCGAACAGATGGCAGTGTTGCAGCTGCCGTCCGTGATCCGTTACATGGTGCTGCGCGGTGAGCATGTCCCGGCCGTTATCCCCGATGCACAGATGAAAGCGTTCCGGTTCATGGTCGATTACTCCGAGACGCCGGTCAACTTCGACGCATGCGACCTGCAGCCGGGTGAGAAGGTACAGGTGGTCCGTGGTCCGCTCAAGGGCCTCACCGGTGAGCTGGTGACGGTAGACGGCAGCTCCTCCATCGTCATCCGCATCGATCGTCTAGGCTGTGCTGCTGTGGCGATGAACGCATCCATGGTGGAGCGACTCGGATAGGTGTCAACCCGTCGATCCTGCCATTTTCGATTCATATTCTCATATTTTTTTAAAAATTCACCAAATTATTCGCCAAAAATTTGATAAATTAACCTCCAATGTCTTATATTTGCAACGAATTGATAGTGGGGCGTAATTTTTCACAGTGCGCATTCTGACAAAAGAGAATCAACAAAGCATCTCTTCTGTTTCAACTGTTTTATTGAAAGGGTTTTTTACCCTCTATGAGTTGTGATTGTTTTTAAAAATCAATTGTAATGTTATCTGCCATCAAGTGTTACTTCTTATCAAGCAACAGGAAGATCTATCAACTCGTTGCCAGAGAATACAACACTTCTCCTGTCCATGTCTACCGTCTTGCACACGGCAAAAAGTCAAGAGGTAATACCGACTATTACATACTGAAACGGCTCAGAGAGGAAGGAGTGATCAATAGTACGCTGCAGTGAGTTCCTTGTGTCGTGCCATTCTCCAACGGACGATTCACACAACTCCTTGTCGTTGAAATCGATCTGCCGGCAGCGTGCGCGTCAGCACGCACCGCTAACGGCAGAGATGGGTTTTGCATGGCCGCGTGATCCTTTCCAATTTGATGCAACGATGCATTGGTAGTTTTCAACCAGCTTCATCAATAAAAAAAATATGACAGGGCCCGGATCACTCCCGGCCCTGTCTGCTGTCCCTTCAACTGGTTGTTTTTTCGTAGAGTTTATGTTTTCATTGAAAGGATGAATCCCGGATGTTACTATTTTACTAGTCCCATCCACTGTTCTGTTGCTCGGCAATGACGGGATTCGATGAAATCTCAGAAAGCGGAATGGGGAAGATAAACCTTCTGTCTTCGTAATTGAAACCGGGTGTTTTCAGAATGTTCTGATCTACTACTCCTGATGCCGGATTGTAAGATTCGGTCTTCATGCTACCCCACGATGCTTTCTCCGGTATGCCGGCTTTTCCATCTTTGCTCTTCACCGCATACTTGGTGTCGTAGGTCAGACGATGAATGTCGGGCCAACGTCTTCCCTCGGCAAGAAACTCAATCTCCCGCTCCTGCAATATCGCCCTCATCAGCTCATCCACGTTTGCAAAGGAGGCGGTTGTAAACTGGTCGGCGGGATCGGTGACCGCCCTGTTCCTTACCGCATTGAGCAGGCTGACCGCCTTGGCCGTGACGCCATTCTGACGGGCTTCAGCCTCAGCATAGTTCAACAACACCTCCGCATAACGGAGAATCGGTGTCCAGTCGTTCATCACCGTGCCGGCACGATATTTCCACGACCAGAAAGCATTGATGCCGCCATAGGTGGCTCTTTTCAGCAGCTGTGTGCGCCGCAGGTCATTTGCCAGCCAGAAGTCGGAATTGATGATGATCGGACTGACACAGACCAGGCTTCTCACCGTAGAATAGAACTGGGAGAGTGAACCGTTGTTGGTGGCATTGTCCAAGGCACTGTTTTCTATCGAAAAGATCGACTCGCTGTTGTTGCTGTTGTTGGCAAACGGACCTTCAGGAGTGGCAGTCAGTGCATATCCGCCCACGGTGCTGCTGAAGGGAGCCGAAGCACTCACAATCTTGTTCGATTCGGAAATCACCTCGCCCCACTTGCCCATGTGCTGGTTCACCCGCACCTTCAGTGCGATGGCCGCACCTTTTGTAGCCCTGGAGATCTTCAACCCACCGGCGCGTGTGGCTGCCAGGTTCTGCTCCGCATAGTTCAGGTCGTCCAGTATCTGCTGGTAGGTAGCCGCAACAGATGCCCGTCCAGCCTGCTTGGCTTCTTCCACTTTTTCAATCGTGTTGATGGGAACAATGCTAACCGGCACACCATAATGAGAAGCATCGGATGTAGCAGCGTAGGGCATCGCAAAAAACACAAGCAGCTCATGCAGACCCAGCGCCCTGAGGAAACGCAACTCCGCTTCACCGTCGGCCGCCTTTTCCGCAGTGATCACCCCGTTCTCGGCTGCCGTTTTCAATCCTTCAATCACAATGTTGATCTTGTTGATCATCTGATAGGTGCACTCCCAGTGTGCCTGTCCGTTGGGAGAGGCTACAGAATAATCGCCATTGTAGGTCACTGCAAAGAACTGCTGCACATTCAGCATGTTCTCACCTTTCATGTCACCCTGCTCCACCGTGGCCGCCCCGAAGGGATAACCGCGACGCTGGTTGTTACCCGGATAATAGCCGCTCTGTGCCGCATCGTAGCATCCCACAATGGCCAGTTCACAACGATCGGGAGTAGAAAAAGCTACGCCGTAGGTGAGGGCATCCTTCTGTTCGATGTTGATGGCCTGATCAGTACAACTGAAAAGTATCGCAAGGCCGAACAGGATATATACTATTTTTTTCATAAAATGTTGTAATTATTGGTTTCAAAATGATCGTATGGAAGGGATCCCGGTTCTGTTTTTTTGTCAAACAAAGATCCTGTTGTCCGCTGCATACGATTTTTTCTGCTGATGATGAATTAGAATCCGATGTTCAGCCCGATAAGGAATGTCCGTTGTTGCGGATTTCCATTCAGATCTACACCCGGTATCACCGTATATCCCTCGGGGTCGAGGCCGCTATAGTTGGTGAAGGTGAGCAGGTTCTGCCCCTGCAGGTAAACCCTTGCCCTTTCAACCCAGAGCAGACTGCAGAGCTCTTTCGGCAGGTTATAGCCAATGGAGAGATTCTGCAATTTCAGGAAGTCGCCATCTTCAACCCAGCGGGAGGAACCCTCGCCGGTGAGGTTGATGAAGCTGCTCTTGCCATAAAACAAGCGGGGCACACTGCCGTCGCCGGGATTGCTTTCACTTTGCCAGCGACCCAATATCTCGGTGCTGCTATTCACGAAGCCCTGATCCAGCATGTCCCTGCGTGTCACGTTGGCAACCTTGTTGCCGCCGGAGAAACGGAAGAAGATGTTGAGGTCGAAATCCTTCACCGTAAAGGTGTTGTCCCATCCACCAAACCAGGTGGGCAATGAGTTACCCAGAATGATCTTGTCGTCCTGTACCAGATTCGACACCGTCGTCACTTCGCTTGGGTTGCTCGGGTTGTAGGCGTAGTACCTGCTGTCGGCAATGTTCCCCTGCACAATGGAGCCATCCTTCTTGTAATACATCGGATTGCCATTGCTCTTGTTCACCCCGGCGTAGTGAAAACCCCACAGCGCGTTCATCGACTCACCCTCCCGGAGGATGTAATGCTCATAGGGAATGTCGTTTACCAGCGTAACCACCTTGCTCTGCTGTGTGGAGAAGTTGAAGGCTGTCTTCCAGTTCAGATTGCTGTTCTGGATGATGTTACCCCCTATCTCCAGCTCAATACCCTTGTTTTTGATCCTTCCGTAGTTTTGTGCGATCACGTTCCAGGGGATACCCAACGAGGGAGGCGTGGGCACATCGAGTACGATGTCGCTGTTGTCCTTTTGCCAGTAGGCAAACACAAGATTGAACCTGTTCTGCAGGAAGCCGGCATCAAAACCGAAGTCGAGGATCTTCTGCTTTTCCCACTGCAAACCGGGGTTACCGGCCTGATAGTAGGCAATCCCTGCCTGGTCGCCATATTTCTGACCGGCAAAGATGTCGTTGAACATGAAATCACCCGACAGCCTGTCGTTGCCCACTTCCGCGAAGCTGCCTCTGAGGCGGAAGTCACTCACCACCTCATTGAGTCCACTCTCATTCCAGAATTTCAAACCCGAGAGACGTACGGCGGCAGACCCTCCGTAGAAGGTACCCCAACGGTTGTCCACATGCAGGTTGGAGATGCCGTCGCGACGTACCGATCCACCCAGATAGAAGATGCTGTTGTAGTTGTAGTTCGCACGGAAAATGTAGGAGGCCAGTCCGTTCGATGTCCAGCTGCCACCCGAGCTTTGGGTCACATAGGTGTCACTGATGATCTCATCCACAAAGAAGGGATCGGAGAAATCGCGTGCACCGGAAGTGAAACGGCTGTAGACATAGTTGGTCCATTCGGCCACGGCGGTCATGTCGACGTTGTGCAAGCCGAACGATTTGTTAGCTGAGAGGATGTTCTGGAAGTTCCAGCGTTGTCGCTTGATTGAAGACCTGCTGATGAGGCCCTTGTACCCGAATCCGTCACCCGACTCGGGTTTCCACACGTAACTGTCGTCCATCATATTCACGTCGGCACCCACCAGCGAACGGAACATCAGCCAGTCGGTGGGACGTATGTCGATGTTGGCTGTAGGCAACAACCTGTAGGAGGTATTGTTCTGCTTGTTGTTCTCCAGCACCCACACAATGTTGGGAATCGTGTTCTCGATGGTGCGCAGGTTGGCCCCTTTACCCAGCGATTTGCGGTCACCCGCCTCGATGTTGTAACCGGTAGGGTCATCCGGATTGTAAACGGCCACGTTCGGCAACATCCTCGAGCTGGCATACATGTTGTCGCTGATTGAGTTTGTTCCCTTCACGGGTCCGGTATTCACCTGGTTCGACGCGTTCAATGAAAAGCCGGCAGTCACATAATCTTTCAAGATCTTTTGTTCGGCTTTTGCATAGAAGGTGTATCGGTTGTAGCTGTTGTTGATCACAACCCCCTTCTGGTCGGTGAAACCGGCGGAGAGGAAGTACTGTGTTTGTGGGGAGGCACCCGACACCGACAAGGTGTGACTGTGCTGGAAACCTGTCCTGAACACATGGTCATACCACCTGGTGTTGGTGCCCTTGTCGTCCATCGCAGCCTGCGGGTTGCCATTGCTGTTCGTGTATTTCTCGTTGGCAATCGTCACAAACTGTTCCGCATCCAGCAGGTCATACAGTTTCGATGCGGAAGACCAGCCCATCCATGAGTCATATGAAACCTTGGCTGCACCCTGCTTTCCTTTCTTTGTAGTGATCAGCACCACGCCGTTTGCGGCACGAGATCCATAGATCGCCGTGGCAGCGCCATCTTTCAATATCTCGAACGACTCGATATCCGACGGGTTGATGTCGGCAAGCGCATTGTTGTTCGAGTAGGAGTAACCCACGTTGCCCGATGTCACCGGCACCCCATTGATCACATAGAGCGGCGCATTGGAGGAGGAGATGGTACCCACACCACGAATCACAACCCGTGGAGGCTGTGTCACGTCGCCCGAGGGAGAGACAACCTGCACGCCCGATGCCCTGCCGGCCATCTGCTGCATGAAGCTGGGTGATGCCTTCGAAGCCAGGTCGTCACCCTTTATCTGGGAGATGGAGCTGGTGACATCCTTTTTGCGTTGGGTACCATAACCAACCACCACCACCTCATCCAGCAGTTCGGTGTCGGCAATCAGCGTCACGCGCACTTGGGCACTCGCCGGCACCTCTTCGGTAATGAACCCCACATAGGATATCTGCAGGGTGCTACCCGTAGGGGCTGTCAGTGTAAAAACACCGTCGACATCGGTAATGGTGCCCTGGTAGGTCCCTTTAATCAAGATTGTGGCACCGATCACCGGATCACCGGCTTCATCCACAACCACGCCATGCACTTCTGTCTGTGCCATGGCAAGCCCTATTCTGATGGATAACAAGGCTAAAATAATCAGGAATCTTTTTTTCATACGTTACTTTAAATAATTAATAATGATCACTCAGATACACATTATGATTTACCCTGCACAACGAGCAGGGGTCAATTGTTAACCGCAAAAAAATCAGATAAAATGGTGGCTGAAAGAGAGAGAGAAGCGAAAAGGAACCGGGAAGGGGCGATAGTTCGAAAGCGAGGAGACGGAAAGGTGTGAAGCGGGTTCAATGCATTCGCGCCTTGGAGGTGCGTCCCCCAAATAATTAACATTGGTTGTATTTATGAAATATATTATTTTTCTTCTAAAATGAAACATAAATTCACTATAATAGTTCAAATAGAATGCAAAAGTAACAACAAAAAATTAAAAAACAAAAAAAAGATGCTATTTATAATAAATATATCATATCATGATGAAATGCTATCTGGGACTCATAGTTTAAAACATCTTTCATGGAGTTAATAAAACTAAAACAGTGTTGCAAGTTTTCTCTGCGATCCATCCATCAAGTATCCGCTTTTATTATCTTTGTGCCATCAATGTAAAAGATACCACATCATGAAAAGAGGAATTGAGTTTATCCTGATACTCCTGCTTGCCTGCGGAGCGGTACAAGCACAGAAGAAATACACCATTTCATCGCCTGACGGGCTGATAACCGCCGATATTACCGTGGGAGAACAGCTTACCTGGAGCCTGTCGCACAACGGCACAGCGCTCATTGAACCCTCACCCGTGTCACTTACACTGGCCGGTGGCGAACAGCTGGGCCCCGATGCCAGGGTGCGGCACGCCAGACGGCAGAACACAAACGAAGCCATCCCCTCGCCCTTCTGGATATCAGCTGAAGTGAAGAACCACTACAACGAGCTGTTGCTCACCTTCCGGGGCGATTGGGGCATCACCTTCCGGCTCTACGACGACGGGCTGGCCTACCGCTTCCACACCAGCCGCAAGGAGAGCCTCACTATCGAGTCGGAGGAGGCCACCTTCCGCTTTACCGGCGACAACCACGCCTGGGTGCCCTACGTGAAGGGGGGACTGGGTGGCGACCAGCAGCAGAGCTCGTTCGAGAATACCTACCGGCACAAGCCCCTCTCGCAGATCAACCGTGAGCAGCTGATCTTCCTCCCGGTGCTGGCCGATGCTGCGGCCGACAAACGGGTGCTGATCACCGAAGCCGACCTGGAGTCTTACCCCGGCATGTACCTCACCGCCGGTAAGGAGGGGTCACACTCCCTGGTGGGCCACTTCGCTCCCCTTCCTGCTGCCGTAGAGCAGGGGGGCCACAACATGCTGCAGATGCTTGTCACACAACGTGAAGATTTTATCGCTGTCACTGCCGGCAGCCGCAGCTTCCCCTGGCGTGTCTGTGTGGTGGCCCACGACGACGCACAGCTGGCCGCCAACGACATGGTCTACCGCCTGGCAGCACCCTCCCGCATCGATGATACCGGCTGGATCAAACCCGGCAAGGTGGCGTGGGACTGGTGGAACAACTGGAACATCTCCGGTGTCGACTTCAAGGCCGGCATCAACAACGACACCTACAAGTACTACATCGATTTTGCCTCCGCCCATGGCATCGAGTATGTGATCCTCGATGAAGGTTGGGCTGTCAAGAACAGGGCCGACATGATGCAGGTGATCCCCCAGATCGACATCCCCGAGCTGGTGGCCTATGGCCGTGAGCGTGGTGTGGGCATCATCCTCTGGGCCGGATACCACGCCTTCAACCGCGACATGGAGGAGGTATGCCGACACTATGCCGCAATGGGGGTGAAGGGGTTCAAGGTCGACTTCATGGATCGCGACGACCAGGAGATGGTCGACTTCGTCTACCGTGCCTCCGAAACCGCCGCCCGCCACCGACTGCTGCTCGACCTGCACGGCATCTACAAGCCCACCGGTCTGAGCCGCACCTGGCCCAACGTGCTCAACTTCGAGGGGGTGCATGGCCTGGAGAACATGAAATGGTCGCCCGACAGCGTCGACCAGGTCACCTACGACGTCACCGTGCCCTTTATCCGGATGGCTGCGGGACCGATGGATTACACCCAGGGAGCGATGCGCAACGCCTCACGCGGAAACTACCGGCCGGTGAACAGCGAGCCGATGAGTCAGGGCACCCGCTGCCGCCAGCTGGCGCTCTACGTGGTCTTCAACTCGCCCCTCAACATGCTGTGCGACAGTCCCACCAGTTACATGGGCGAGCCCGAATCGCTCCAGTTCATTGCCACCATCCCCACCGTGTGGGATGAGACGCTCCCGCTCGGCGGCAAGGTGGGTGAGCATGTGACGCTGGCCCGTCGCAGTGGCGACGACTGGTATGTGGGAGGCATCACCGGCTGGGAGAGTCGTGACATCGAGGTCGATCTCTCATTCCTTCCAGCGGGTGAGTATGAGATGACCCTCTTCCGCGACGGTGTCAACGCCCACCGCAAGGGAAGCGACTACCGGAAAGAGACGCGCAACGTGGTTTCAGGAGAAATTCTCAATTTGCATCTGGCTCCCGGTGGCGGGTTTGCCATCAAGCTAAAAAAGAGATAATAGTTTATAGTTTATAGTTTATAGTTTATAGTTTATAGTTTGTAGTTTATAACTTATTGCGTATAGCTTTTATCTTATAACTTATAACTTATAACTTATAGCTGTTTGCATTTTGCTTTTGCTGATACTCCGGGCAGCATTCGCAGCAGATGTCGGCGACATAGGGGTAGATGCGTTTTGCATGACCCATCGCATCGCGACAGGAGCTGAAGTAGCCCAGGTAGAAGGTGTGGGTGGCCTCCAGCAGGTGGGGGCAACCCTCCCGGTGCACCTCACTGGGTTTCCCACTCATCGCCTCTTCGGGCGAGTGTTTGATGTAGTAGTAATCCATTGTAATCCAAAAAAACGATTAATCGATGCATTGATTCAAAAAGTGCCGGAAGTGCATTACTTTCCGGCTCCCCAAAAGTACGAATAAATTGTAAAATATTGTCGTTTATTTGTATAATATCACAAAGGATCTTGAATTGCTTTCGATTCGCAACTGCGCACAGCTCCGTTGCCTCAAACATTGTCAGTTTCAGGTTCCGGTTTCACGATTTAAGTGCACGCATGCGCAACTTCAAGAAATCGCCGACGAGGCGGTACACCGCGACAGGTTAGTTCACCTTGAACCCGTCGGGCAGCCGGTACATGTCGGGCAGATCGCCCGAGAAGTAGGAGAGGGGGCTGTTGTATAGCTGCATGAAGCTGGCCTCCGACGCGTGCCCCTTGAATACCGAGTAAAAATGGCTGCCGCTCTCGGCGGGATCGTACTTGTTGCGCCACATCACCACCATGCTCACCTTCTGCCCGGTGAAGGGCTGGAGGATCTGCTGCGTCCAGTAGTTCGTCTCCGGCACGCCGTTGCGCTGGATCCCCTCCACACCGGTCTCGGTCACCCCGCAGGGTTTCTTCAGCTCTCTCGAGAGCGCCGCCAGCGTGTGCAGGTTGGTGGTCAGCGTCACCGGGTTGAGGCCGTGGTAGGCATCCATCCCCAGGAAATCCACCCACTCGTTGCCGGGCCAGCGGAAGAGCAGCTGGTCGCGCGGCTGTACCGAGTCGAGCTGTGGCGAGATGGCGTAGATCAGGTTGTGCACCTTCTTCGTGTCGCGCAGGTAGGTGACGGTAAAGCGCCAGAGGGCGATGAACTCCGCCTGGGTGGTGCAGCTGCTGCCCCACCACGACCAGCCTTGTGTATGCTCGTGGTAGGGACGGAAGAGGATCGGTATCAGCTTGCCGTCGCTCCCCTTCAGGTTGAGCGCGAAGGTCGCCAGGCGGTCGAGCCACCCCTTGTACTTCAGGTTGGTGCTGCTGCCCTCCGTAAGGATCTCTTTTGCCACCTGCTTGTTGCTGTTGTCCCAGGAGTCACCGCCCGTGAGCGGGTTGTTGAGGTGGGCGCAGGCGGTCACCACCTCACCCCTGTTGTATGCTTCGATGATCACCCTCCGTCGGATCGCGTTCTCCGGATCCTCGTGCCGATCGTCCATCACCGCCGCCAGGTCCACGCTGAATACCGCCGGGTAGTCACCGCAGACATCCTTCGTGTCGGAACGTCCCGGCTCGTTGTACCATTTGCGGCCGTACCAGAGGTCGTCGTGGTGACCGAACATAAAACCGGTTTGTTGTATCAGCCAGAGGTTGGCGTAGAGCGCCCTGGTCTCTGTCGTGGCCGCCGGGTCGGCCAGCGTCAGCTCGGTCACCTCCTCCACCACCGGCGGCTCCGGTTCGGGGATCTCCTCTCCTTTGGAGCAGGCATTCAGCAGCAAGAGGAGAAACAGGAGAAGGAGGGAGAAGCGTTTCCAACTGAACTGTGGGATTCTTACGCACTGTTCAGCTTGTTCCGGGCTGATCTGTGGGACTCTTTCCTGAGGGTCCGGTTGTTGTATCAATGAGACAGGATGTGTTGACATCATCATTTAATTCATGTTGGTGATCAATAGAAAGCTTTGAGCCGGGAGAGCGGTCTTGTAGTTCGTCGGGATGGAGAGGCCGCTCTCCACTGGCAAGGGCAATCCCTCATCATCTGTTGGCCTGTTCTCCTCCTGGTAACGGTAGAGCGAAGCACCCTCCAGCGGCGCCGGGAAACGGAGCGAGAGCTCGTGGTCGGCATCGGTCACGTTCACCGCCGCAATCACATGGCGACCATCCTTTTCGGCTGCAGCCACGAAGAGACCCTCTTCGGCATTCATCTCCGTATGCAGGATGGTGCTACCTGCCGGGAAGTAGCGGCACATCAGCGACCAGGTGTAGTACCAGGGTCGGATCTCCTCCTGCGAGGGATCATCGAACAGCTCTTCACCCAGTATGTTCCACATGCCCCACAGCTTGATGTCCTCCGTCTTGCCCGAGTCGCCGTTGCTGTGCATGGCATCGTCGAGCATCCAGGCGGCGATGCCCGAGTAACCGTTGTTCATCACCTCCATGCCCAGGAGCGGCATGTCCAGCCCGTAGAAATAGTCATATACCAGCATATTGGCATCACTCCCCTTGGTGGAGGGATGTCCCTCCACCCTGCGCAGATACTCCTTCATCAGCAGCGAGTCGGCCGGGCGCCAGTACTTGTAGCCCGCCTCACCCAGCAGGATCTTCTTACCCTCCGGCACGGAAGCCTTATGGTGTTGCAGGATCGCACCATAGCTGCCCGAGCGCAGCTGCTGCTGTCCCGGGTAGGCATGCAGGTCGTAGA
>JAEWQF010000011.1 GCA_023399295.1 Bacteroidota bacterium | reverse complement strand
CGTTCAAGCTGTTTGAGTAACTTTCAAACTCCTTGATATCCATCTCCAGGTACTTCTTTACTGTTCTAAAATTGATCCCGAGATAATCGGCAATCCATTGAATCGATTGATGCTCCTCATGACGAAGCCGGTGAATAGTGTCGTACATAATGTAACGATTGAGTGATTTATATTCCTTCTCTGTCATAATAACTTTGCTTTAAAATTATGACTTAAAGGTGAAAATTATTTCTCAAAAACACTGCACTATTGTTACCGTTTTTACTGCACTGCTGTTACCATTATCGCTGTAGTCTTGTTACCGTTTTCACTGTACTGAGATTTCCATTTTTACTGTATTTCTAATTTCCGGTAACACCTCATTTCATAGATACTTGAATAAGATTGATATAAAGCTTTACGAACAAATAAAATTCTACAAAGACTATTGGGAGAAGTCTAAACAAGCTGAGATTGAAGAGTAAAAAAAATGAATTCAAGGAATTTTGCATAAATGATACAGTTGATTTTTTATACAATCATGACTATGTATCCAAAGAACAAGAGTATAGAGACATGGATGATTCTTGCATTGCAAATGGATTAGTAATTGAGTTATATACGGTTGATTTGAGACCATAAATTCGATGTACGCCATAAAAAACCAGTAAATTCCAAGCATGACAGATTATTTAAAAACAGATTGGGATTATAATTCAGCAAGTCTTGTTGAAGTATATGATGAGTTGCCATTTTGGGCAGCCCCATTTGGAATTAGACTACTTGACAATATCAAATATAAAAAAGGGATTAAAGCAGTCGATATTGGATTTGGTGCGGGATTTCCGTTGACTGAGATAGCTATGCGACTGGATAATAACTCAATAGTTTACGGAATTGACCCTTGGGATGGAGCGGTAGACAGAGCTGAAAAGAAAATAGATTTCTATAACATTAAAAATATTGAGATTATTCGAGGAGTTGCAGAGGATATTCCACTACTTGACAACGAGATAGATTTGATTTTAAGCAATAATGGGCTAAACAATGTAACTGACCTCGATAAATCATTATCTGAATGTGCACGGATCATGAAGAAAGGGGGACAGTTTATACAGACCATGAATCTGAATGATACGATGATTGAATTCTACTCGGTAATGGAGAAAGTATTGACAGATTTGAAACTTACCGATAGTTTGACCGCAATGCAAAAACAGATTTACAAAAAAAGAAAGCCCCTTGACCAATATCTGGAATTGATTAAAACACACGGCTTCTCGATTGATAATGTAATACATGATAAATTTGAATACAAATTTGCAGATGGCACTGCAATGTTGAATCATTATTTCATAAGACTTGCATTTATTGATGGTTGGAAAGAAATTGTCCCAGCAAATCGACAAAAAGAAGTATTCGGACTGATTGAGAATGATTTAAACGAAAAATCACAGAAAGACGGAATAATGAAATTGAGTATTCCTTTTGTTGTGATTGATACTGAAAAAAAATAAATTACAGCGTACAACAACTTTTCATACCGCCAACGTTAGCTATCAATTAATATCACTAATGTCCGGTTAAGAACAAATGAATTACTTGTATGATGTTTATATTAAATTAGTTAAATACGTTTTTTTTACTTGGTCGATTTGAATTCATACTTTTGTTTCTGTAATTGTAGCCTTCCCTATTTGTAGGACAGATCATATGCTACAAATTGTTACACCTTAACCAGGTGCCGGCCGGCGTAGAGACTGTCGGATACCTGCATGATGTCGGCCGACATGAAGGCGATATAGCTCTCCACCGAGTCGCCTTCCCAACCCATCGGTAATGCAAGTCGAGATTCCAGGCGCTCCCTCTTGCCGGCATGGAGGTCGTATACCGCAACATTTTTTTCAGGGTTGTACGCAAGCATCATCACCTCATCGTTGTAGCTTGCATTGTCACCGCTGACATCGTTCCAGTTCACACACAATACCCCCTCAGCAACGGTGGCTGCTGTGATCTCCGATGTCCCAAGCATCCCCTTCGAAACTAGGACATTCGGATAATCAACAACAAAACAGTTGTTTTCATCTTTGATCACATGCGGCATATTCACAGACATGGCTGCATTGAAGGTGCTTTTCATTCCCATTGCTTCGAAACGAAACCCTACTCGAAGAATGGGTGAGAAGGTGCGCAAAAACGACTGGATCACAAAAAATTTACTTCGTTGCGCAACCTGCTTTTCCGTCTTGGGATCTTTTACTTGGACCGGCAGACTGCGAAAATAAAAACTGCCATTTCTATTGACCCCTACGATGTTCCCTACTCTACCGGAGACACCGCCCATTAACCCATTTTTTGCAATTGCCATAATTCATCTCTTTTAAATGATTTATAAATAATGACTCATTGTCAAATAGATACTATTGAAACACAAAGTAAAATAACACCTTTCAGAAATCCAAGAAAAGGGTTTGTTTTGCTTCAATTGTCCGTCAAATTCCGGGTTTTTCCGGGTTTTTCCGGGAATGTCCGCCAATGTCCGTCAATGTTCACTTAACTCTTCATTTTTTCTTGAAAGAGGTTTTCGCAAGTTCTTCGGTAGTGATCGCTCTAGTATCAATCTAATTTCAATCGGAATTAAGTCCTTTCTTCCTTTAAGCTTTTAGACGCAAATTATAACGAGATTAGAACCATATTAGAACGAGATTAGAATCAGTACAAGCTCTGAACAGGTAAAAAAGGGGCGCAAAAGGCAGGATATGACATGGTGAGAAAAGCTAAAAAGATAGTATTCTCCCAGCGTAAATCGAAGACCGACCTGGAGGTTGAAAATGAATGGGTTGTCATGAAGGAGACCACGAAATTGCACTCAGGAGTAAAAACATCGAAAAATACCCGTAAAATTAAGCTGTACTTAATAATTTAAAGTGTAACTTTGCATAAAATTTAAAACATGAACCGTATCGGCGAAAGAATCAAACGAAAGAGAGAACTGCGCAAGCTCAACCTGGGGGAGCTGGCGGAGAGGGTGGGCATCAGTGCCAGCGCCCTCTCACAGATTGAGAAATCGAAGTCGTTCCCTTCCGTCATCACATTGAAGAGCATCGCAGAACAGCTCCACACCACTGTCGGCGAGCTGATTGGCGAGAATGAAGCGAGCGGGGGCAACCCTGTTGTGAAGCGAAGTGAGATGAAACACTACGAAGGGAACAACTCCGGCACCCATGTCTACCTGCTCTCACACAACGACACCAACAAGCAGATGGACACCTACCTACTCCGTTTCGCAAAAGGATCCGGCATAGAGCAACTGTTCGCCGGCACCCATGGAGAGGTGTTCTGTCACCTGCTCACCGGTGAGGTAAGATTCACCCTCGGCGAGAAGCAGTACCTGCTGAACCAGGGAGACAGCATCAGCTTCAGCGCGAAGACTCCCAGAGACGCGGTCAACAATCACGATGGAATCAGCGAGATGCTCTGGATCCAATCGCCGGCAAACTTCTGAAACAAGGAGTAAAATAATTAAGCATTGCTTAATTAATAAACTATAATTACTAACTTTGCAGCCAACATTAGGTTATCAATTCCTCAAATTACTAGCGATGAACAATTTATTTCAGGTTCTGGAAACAAAAAACATAGCATTGCCTGCAGATGCTGTGGATATTCTCACGGGATGCAGGTCGTATCAGGTTTTCAACAATACGACAGAGCTGGCCGATGCCGCCGTGGGTGGCAGGGACAGCCAGCATTTTGAAGTAGCATACATCCTCCCGGATCGCGGCAGTGTGACCGAAGCGGTGGTGCATAGGGTCTCCAACGGCGTCTCGGCGAACTATACCGAACCCTATATGCGCCGCAGGGATCCCGACACCATGCTGATCGGCGACCAGTTGCCAAGCGACAAGGAGCGGTTCAGCGACAAGATGGGCTACGACTTTGATCTGCTGCGAAAGGAGACCATCACCTGGCTGCAGTCGCAGGATCTGGCTCTCTTCTTCTACTTCGCAGGACGTGACGGCATCGGCACCGGGGGTGTTGCCATCGTGCCGGCTAATGCAGGATTCTTCGCCCTGGGACTGGCCATGCTGCAACAGATCATCCCACTTGAGGAACTGCCTGAAGGGTTTGCCATCGAGTCGACCATCTATGTGGCACCCACCTTCCGGCATACCCATTTCCAGGGGAAGCAGATCGTAGTGCACAAGCGCTCCGAGGAGCTGCACGAGATCTTCTCCTACAACCTCTACCCCGGACCCAGCGCCAAGAAGGGGCTCTACGGAGCACTCCTGACCAAGGGTGAGCGGGAGGGATGGATCACCGCCCACTGCTCCACGGTGCAGGTTGTGAGTCCCTACGACAACATCACCACCTTTATGCACGAGGGTGCCAGCGGTGGTGGCAAGAGCGAGATGCTGCAGAACATCGTGCGGGAGGAGAATGGGCAGGTGCTGATCGGCACCAACAGCCTCACCGGCGAAAGGCGACTGATCAACTTCCCCCTCTTCTGCTCATTCAACCCGGTGACCGACGACATGGCACTGTGCCACCCCTCCCTGCAGAAGAACAACGGCAAGCTGACCGTCACCGATGCGGAGAACGGCTGGTTCATCCGGGTGGATGGCATCACCGACTACGGCGATGAGCCGTTTCTGGAGAAGCTGACCATCAAACCCAAGGAGCCACTGCTCTTCCTCAATATCGAATCAATCCCCGGCGGCACCGCGCTGATCTGGGATCATACCGAGGACAGCCCCGGCAAGCGTTGTCCCAACCCCCGGGTAATTGTACCCAGGGAGATCGTGCCCAACGTGGTGGGACAGCCCGTGACGGTGGACATCCGCAGCTTCGGAGTACGCACCCCGCCCTGTACAAAAGAGAACCCCACCTACGGAATAATGGGTCTGTTCCACATCCTACCACCTGCCCTGGCATGGCTCTGGCGTCTGGCTGCACCACGCGGTCATGCCAACCCCAGCATCGTGGATGGTGGCGGGATGGGCAGCGAGGGTGTAGGATCCTACTGGCCTTTCGCAACTGGTGAGATGATTACCCACGCCAACCTGTTGCTGGAGCAGATTATCCATACCCCGCGCGTGCGTTACACGCTGACCCCCAACCAGTATATCGGCGCCTGGAAGGTGGGCTTCAAGCCGCAGCTGCTGATGCGGGAGTACCTCACCCGCAGGGGCAACGCCAAGTTGCGTCACGACCAGTACCAGGCAGCCCGTTGTCCGCTGCTCGGCTTTGAGCTGAACTACCTCACCATTGAAGGGGCCAAGATCCCATCCCGCTTCCTGCAGGTGCACAAGCAGACGGAGGTGGAGAACGCGGGCTACGACGCGGGTGCCGAGATCTTGTACGACTTCTTCCGCAAGGAGCTGCAAAAATACCTGGTGCCGGGCCTTCATCCCACCGGACGGCGGATCATCGAGACCTGCCTGCGAGGTGGCAGCGTGGAGGAGTACCTGGAGATCATCCCGATGGATTACCAATACAATTACGAACAGTAAACATGTGGGTGCATACCAGGGAAAGCCAGGAGCAGCTCACCCCATCAGATGCATTGCTATTGCTGAAAGAGGGCAACAAAAGGTTTCTGAACAATTTGAACATGGACCGAAACCTGTTGAAGCAGGTGAACCTCACCTCGGAGGGGCAGTACCCTTTCGCCACCATCCTGAGTTGCATTGATTCGCGCACATCGGCTGAACTGATTTTCGACCAGGGGTTGGGGGATATCTTCAGCATCCGCATCGCAGGCAACATCATCAACAACGACATCCTCGGCAGCATGGAGTACTCGTGTGAGATTGCGGGTTCGAAAATCATCATGGTGCTGGGACATACCAAGTGTGGCGCAATCATCAGTGCCTGCAACCGGATCAACCGGGGTCACCTGACCGGATTGCTGGAGAAAATACGACCCTCCATCGAGATGGAGGTGGAGACCGGTGGAAAGCGAAACGGTGAGAACCTCCCGTTTGTAGCCAACGTTAGCAGACTCAATGTAGCGAACATGTTGCATCATATCAGAGCACAGAGCTCCATACTTGCAACGTTGGAGAGAGAAGGAAAAATCATGATCATCGGGGCCTTCTATGACATCGATTCGGGAGCGGTATCATTCTTCACGCCCTGATCCTGTGTGCTAATACTTGATGTTCTTGAAGAGCACGCGGTTCTCGCGGGCTTCGTTCAGGCGGGTGAGCATCTTCTCACGACTGTACTCGGGATACTCCTCCTCGCCGCTGCCGGAGATAAGCGTGAGCAAGGCACGCAACTCCTCATCCGAGAACTGAGCCATGATCTCGTCGAATGGCTCCTTGGAGCCTATCTCAAAGCGGATGAAGGCCAGGCGTGATTTGGCTGTCGGGAAGTCGGGTGCGATTTGGAGCAGTTCCTCCAGGTAAGCTGCAGCCTGTTCAAACTTCTCCTGTGCCACACTGATATTGACCAAGCGATCGAGAATATCCTCATTCCCTTCCGAGATGAGTGCGGCTTTCATGTAGGCCGACTCTGCCTCTCTAAGGTCATTGTCGATGAATGCCAGCTCACCTTCCAGCATGTAATAGTCGAGTGACTCTTTCTCACTGTCGGGTAGCTGTTCGAACAGCTCCCTGGCCTTGTCCACCTCCTCCCGATTGAGATGTACGAAAGCCCGTTTGGCGAGAATTCCTTTGGTTCCGAAGATAGATTCCTTCAAGTCGATCAGCTTCAGCATCTCATCATATTGCTCCATCACCTCATAGGCTTCGAGCAGCGAGTCATAGAGTGATTGGTCGTTGGGGGTCCTTTGCAGACACTGCTGAAAGATGGCTATCGCCTCGCGTGCGTTGTCGTTCAAGTAGAGCGACAGCGCTTTCATCTTCAATACCTGCAGGTCATCCTCAACGATGGTGAGTGCAAAGTCGAACGCATCGATCGCCTTGTCGTACTGTCCGTTCATGGAGTAGAGCTTGCCAATGTTGACCCATGCGTCGTAAGAGTAGGGATCGATGTCGAGCAGTCGGTTGTTCTGTTCGATGGCTTTCTCCAGCTCCCCCTTCATCTCGTAGGCATAAGCCAGGTCAACGATGGCATCACTGTTGGCATCATCGATCTTCATGCTCTCCACGAGGAAGATGATGGCACGGTCGAACTTGTCCACATCATTGAGCAGGTAAGCAGCCTCGGTGATGAAGTAGTAAAGGTCATCAATCACCAGCTCCTGTTCGAGTGTTTCATTGATCAGTCTGTCAGCCTCATCGTACCGATTGAGTTGTAACAACGATTCGATTTGAAGAAGGGCATATTCCACCCCACCCTCGTCCGAAATCAACCGCAGATAATCGAGCGCCTCTTCGTAGAGCTCCGCGAAGACCAGTGTCTTGGCACGAAGCAACATCAGAGCCGAACTGCCTGGGTGCATTCCGAGCCCTTCGCGAATCAGCTGTTCAGCCTCATCGTTGTCACCTTCGGCATTGTAGTACTCGGCCAGGAGTGCGAACTCATCGGCATCGAAGTAGATGTTCTTGCCCAGGGCACGCATCTGCTCGTACTTCTCTACCAGGGAGGCGATGTCCGATTCATTCTCTTCCATGCTTGCGTTTCAGGTTGTGTGATCGTTGCTGACGCAACGGGTGATCAGCTGTTCTGCTTCTTCCAGGAGTCTTTTAAAGCCACAGTGCGGTTAAAGACCAGATTCCCTGCAGTGGAGTCCTTATCCACACAGAAATAACCGATGCGTTGAAACTGGAAGCTCTGGAGAGGTGTTGCATCCTCGAGATACGCTTCCACCTTGCAGTCCTTCTTCACGATCAGCGATTCGGGATTCATCAGCTCACGGAAATCCTTCTCTTTTTCAGCGGAGGGATCTTCCACCATGAAGAGACGGTCGTAGAGCCGTACCTCCGCATCGAGGCTGTGGGGCACCGATACCCAGTGGATGGTACCCTTCACCTTGCGATTTGCCTCCGGCAACCCGCTCTTCGTCTGGGGATCGTACGCTGCATATACCTCGGTGACATTGCCCTGCTCATCTTTCTTGCAACCGGTGCATTTCACGATGTACGCATTCTTGAGGCGTACTTCGTTGCCGGGAGTGAGACGGAAATATTTCTTCGGTGCATCCTCCATGAAGTCATCCCGTTCGATCCAGAGTTCACGGGAAAACTTGATGTAGCGGCTACCCATGGAGGCATCCTCCGGGTTGTTGATCGCCTCCATCTCCTCCACCTGCCCTCCGGGATAGTTGGTGAGCACCAGCTTCACCGGGTCAATGACGCCGGAGACACGCGTCACTCGTGCGTTAAGATCTTCACGCACGGCATGTTCCAAAAGAGAGATGTCGTTGATGCCATCGTACTTGGTATAGCCGATCTTGTCGATAAAATTGTGGATCCCCGCAGGCGTGTAGCCACGACGGCGCATCCCCGTGAGGGTGGGCATGCGTGGGTCATCCCATCCGGATACCAGCTTTTCCTGTACCAACTGCAGCAGTTTGCGTTTGCTCATCACCGTATAGGTGAGGTTCAGGCGGTTGAACTCGGTCTGGCGGGGACGGTAATCACCGTCGGCCAGCTGATCGATGAACCAGTCGTAAAGAGGACGGTGCACCTCGAACTCGAGCGTACAGAGTGAATGGGTCACCCCTTCAAAGTAATCCGACTGTCCATGGGCAAAGTCATACATCGGGTATGCCTTCCAGGTGGTGCCGGTGCGGTGGTGCGGGATGTGTATTACGCGGTAGATGATCGGGTCACGGAAGTGCATGTTGGCGGCCGCCATGTCGATCTTGGCACGCAACACCATCTTCCCTTCAGGAATCTCACCGCTGTTCATCTGTTCAAAGAGGGCGAGCGACTCCTCCACGGGGCGGTCGCGATAGGGGCTGTGGGTACCGGACTGGGTGGGTGTTCCCTTCTGGCGGGCGATCTCTTCGGCCGACTGCTCATCGACATAGGCCTTGCCCTCACGGATCAGCTTCAGGGCGAAGTCCCACAGTTGCTGAAAGTAGTCGGAGGCATAGTAGACGTTACCCCACTGATAACCGAGCCACTGGATATCTTCCATGATGGAGTCGACATATTCCACATCCTCCTTCACCGGATTGGTATCGTCGAAGCGCAGGTTACAGATCCCATTGTAATCTTTAGCAATGCCGAAATCGATGCAAATGGCCTTTGCGTGACCGATGTGCAGGTAGCCGTTTGGCTCAGGTGGGAATCGGGTCTGTACCCGTCCGTCGTTGCGACCTGCTGCCAGGTCTTTCTCTACCATTGCTTCGATAAAATTGAGGCTTTTCTTGTTTTCCTCAATGGCACTGTTTTCTTTTTCTGACATAAAACGATTGATTTAAGTATGTGGAATTAAATCGAGACTCGCGCGTAGGGAGCCACCTCCGGTCCGCAAAACTCGCCGCGGAGATATTTGTAGTATCCCGAGATAGCCACCATGGCGGCATTGTCGGTGGTATAGGCAAACTTGGGGATATGAATCTTCCAGCCATAACGGTGGCTGTATGCTTCAAAGGCATTCCTCAATCCCGAATTGGCAGAGACCCCACCTGCTACGGCCACCTCTTTGAGATTGAGATCCTTCGCTGCATGATAAACCTTGTTCATCAGAATGTCGATGATGGTTTGTTGCAGGGAGGCGCAGAGGTCGTTCTTGTTATTCTCCATAAAATCGGGATCCTTCTTCAGCTCATCCCGCAGGAAATAGAGAAAAGAGGTTTTCAAACCACTGAAGCTGTAATTGTATCCTTCGATGCGTGGTTTGCTGAAGGTGAACCGTTGCGGGTCACCCAGCTTAGCCAGTCGATCGACCACAGGCCCGCCGGGGTAACCCAGTCCCATCACCTTGGCGCACTTGTCGAACGCCTCACCGGCAGCATCGTCGATTGTCTGCCCGATGATCTCCATCTCGGCGTATGATTTCACCAGGATGATCTGCGAGTTGCCACCCGAGACGAGCAGACATAAAAAGGGAAAGGCGGGTTGGTCGGTATCATGCGCATCTTCCTTGATGAAATGAGCCAGCACGTGTGCCTGTAGGTGGTTCACCTCGATCATCGGGATATTGAGTGCCGAGGAGAACCCTTTTGCAAAGGAGGTACCCACCAGCAGTGAGCCCAGCAATCCGGGTCCGCGCGTAAATGCCACAGCCGTCACCTCTTCGCGGGTGACACCTGCCTGCCTGAGGGCATCATGTACCACCGGTATGATATTTTGCTGATGTGCCCTCGACGCCAACTCGGGCACGACGCCCCCATATCGTTCATGTACCGCCTGACCGGCAATCACGTTGGAGAGGATGACCCCGTCACGGATCACCGCAGCCGAGGTGTCGTCGCAGGAAGATTCGATGCCTAATATTGTTATCATTTACCCAATTACAATCATATTGTTCTCTGATCTGGACCAACATGCATACCAAAAAAGGAGTGACATGATCCTGCATCACAATGAGGATACAAAGATAGCACAAAAAAAACGTTTCGTGGAACTCGGCGAAATGCTTCTTATTTTTTGTTTTGAAACAGGGGTCGTTCCCGCTCGATTAAATCACTCAATTGTTGCTACGGATGGCGACAATTCCTTTTGTCTCGATCAGCAGTTCGCGGGAGACATGGGCGATGTTGTAGATCAGACCGGCCCTGAGGTTCATCTTGTCGTTTTGGAGTTCCTCAATCTGCTCTTCCCAACTGTATGCCTCACCAAGCAGCGATTCCAGTTCACTCTGGTCGGTATGGCCGGTCAGCAACTCCGAAGCGTAGTGCAGCACCCGGCTCACGTTATGGCAAAAAGATCGCTCCTGGTCTGTCAGGTCATCTGCATGTTTGTGCACACCGAAGGCTGAGATGTAGGAGAGCAACGCGTGGTTCAGGTTGGTTAGATTGAACGCCCGTTCCTGATAAAGACGCGTATGTTTCGGTTCCAATCGCATTCCCTTCCAGGCAGAGGTAAGTGCGTTGTCGGCATTGTAAGCGGTACGCCGGTTGTGTTGGTACTCCTCTTCTGTGACAGAACCGTCGAAGATGCTTTCAAAATAGCGCTTGTTCTTGATCACGGCGGTGTGTAACAGGGAGGGAAGCTGTTTGTACTGCCAGTCGGGCCATACGAAACGCACCACCAGGTAGGCAATCAGACCACCAGCGAGGGTGTCGATGATTCGTGGCAGCATCACCTCCACACCCTGGCTGGAGAGGAGATTGAAGACTGCGAGCACGAACGTGGTGATGAAGAGCGCCGCAATGGTGTAATTTTTCTTGAGCCAGTAGAAGAATGCATAGATCGAGCCGAGCAGCAACAGGATGTGGCCTGTCTGGGTGGGGAGCAGCAGCGACAGGAACACCCCTAGTATCACACCCAGGAGCGTGCCCAGCACACGATGGAAGAGGCGCATGCGGGTGGCACTGTAGGTCTGCTGAAAGACGATCAGTGAGGTGAGCAGGATCCAGGCTCCTTTCTCGAAGTGAAGCAGTTGCATCAACCCGTAGCCCAATAACCACCCAAGGGTAAGTCGCACTGCGAAGCGAAAGCGTGGATGCGTGGGTGAAAAGAGATCCCGCAACCGTTTCCTCTCCGGCTTACGGGTATGGAATCCGGAGAGATCGATCTGTGCCATCGAGGTCACATTCTCCCGCAGGTTCTTCTCCAGCGCTGTCAGGTTGCGCATCAGCAAAGAGAGTGTGAGGTAGTGCGTTTCTCCCTGCTCATCCTCAAGTATCCGCCGCATGGCCGTGACGGTCCACTGCAATGAGAGGGGATGCCGATAGGATTGTCCGCTGATCAGCGAGTCGGCATAGAGTGCAATTGCGTTGCCCAGCTCCCTCATCAGTTGACCGAACCCTTCTATCAGCTCATTGTTCTTCACCTGCTCCGTCAGCAGGTCGTACTGCTCATGGCTGGAGATGGCCCGTTCCTGCATCTCCTGGAGGAGGAACCATTTCCTGTAAAAATCATTCAACCGGGGAAGTGAAGCAGCACTGCTCTCCTCAGAATAGCTGTAGAGGTCATTCTTGCATGCTTCGATCTGCTGGGCCAGTTGGGTGTTCTTTTGTGCCAGCTGGGTGCGAATGGAACGCTGCATGGCAGGGTTGCTGGGAAAAAGTTCCGCCTTCAGATCGATGTACTCGGCCAGGTATCTGAATCCGTGCGACAGGTGATCGGTCAACAGCTTATAGGGGCGGTGATAAAGCAGCAAAATTGAGACCACTGAATAGCACAATGCCCCACCAGTGAGGAGCAGCGGCTGTTGAAACCAATAATCGCTGTTACCCGCCCCCAGCATGGTATAGACCAGGATCAAGAGGCTGCCGAAAGTGATCCCCTGCAGTCGCGCGTCAATGCCACCAATCAGCAACAGTGCAAATGCCATGATGCCCAGTACCGGTGCGAAGAGCAACGGAAAAGGCAAGGTGAGCACTGTGATGCTGCTGGTGAGGATGAAAAAGAGCAGTGCGATGCCGGCCGACTTCACCCTGCCCCGCGGATGTACATCGGTCTCACCCAGGGCCATGGCCACCACACCCAGGGCGAGTGTGGTACCGATAAAGGAGTTGTGCAGGAGCAGTTCTGCAGGGAGCAGCAGGAAGGCGATGGAGAGGGTCACCTTCAGTGCCCACAGATGGGGTGGATTCTTCCAAAAGTGGTTGATCCAGCTGTCGACGATGGCTCTCTTCGTATTGTTTACCAGGGGTTTCATCTGCTTCAACAAATGACTGTAAATGGATCCTTTAGAGTGTCACATCCACCCTTATCTTACCCAACAGGGCTTCGGGATGGTCGCGATAGGTGAAGCGATGCACATACTCCACGCGAAGCAATCCCAGGATGTTGGTGATGCCGATTGTTCCCTCCAGATAGGGTTCGGAGCGGTACCGGTTAGCCTGCATGGGGAATCGGTACAGTTCCGGCGCATGCAGCGGGTCATTCTTGTCACTCAACCGTCCATAGGAGGCCCTCACCGAAAGGAGTTCCCGAAGGCCCAGTCTGTCGAGCAACGGTACTCTTGCAAGTAGCAACTCCTCACCCACAAAGGTGGTTCTGAGGGTTGCCTGTTCATCGGCCATGAACTCGAGCGCCCTGTTCAGGAAAAAGGCATTGTTTTCGATGTGGTGCCGCTGTCGTTGGTTGGGATAGACCAGCAGCGGGAAGGGAACAGCGTTCCAAATCTTCGACAGCTCCCCTACGGCATCGAGACGGCCGGCATTACCCAGAAGGAATCTTTTCTGTAGAGAGATCTCCGAGCGGTGATAGGTTTTTTCTTGTCCCAGGTTGCCGTACTGTCCCACGGCATGGGACAGGAAGAAAACGGGACTTGTCAGCTCGATGGGACGTCGTTTGCGTTTTTGCTGACGGTATGCTTCCCGAACGGTATAACGAAGCTGGATACCGAGTTCGGAGGTATAGAGCGCATCATCCTGTTGCATCGTGTTGTCGATCATCTGGAGGAACTGAAGCTCTCCCTGTGGCACCATCCTGGCCCTTCTCACCCATGCCGACTGGGCAAAGCCGCTCTTGTATTCCCTTTCGTAGTTGATCTCTGCAAAGTTGCGGTAGGTAGCCTCTCCTTCCGAACGACGGTAGGTGATCAGCAGCAGGTTATTGGGCGAGCGGGGATGCATTTCACCGGGAGAGTAGAGGTCGTTCTCGTAAACCAGGCTCAGGTTGTTCTTTGGGAACTCCTCCTCGTGGTAGGCTTTCCTGTCGAAGGACCAGGTTGCTTCACCGCGGTACTTGAATTGCTCGTCCCCAAATCCATATGCCACATATCCCTTCAGGAAGAGATGCGGACTCAGACGAGAGTTGGATGCAACGCCAGCCCGGAGACGCACCCCTTCAATGGGGTTGTAGGTGGGAAAAGTCTGAATGCGACCGAAATCGAACTTGTTTGTCTCAGGATCTCCCAGTGGGATCCAGTCGTTCAGCACGTATCCCATTGCCTTGTTGAGAAACGATCCGAAAGCACCCTGCTTTTGTGGCGCACCACCCAATGGAGATAGAGTTCCAGCGGTCTGTTCCTGTGGAACCAGCGCAATGACCAGTGCGCTGGTATGCTCCTGATCGGGCCTGAAGTAGGCAATGGGATACCCATCCCCTACTGCCACCAGTCGCTGGTGCCGGAGTGAATCGGGCAGATGAAACGAAAACTCACCCACATTGTCGGCCACGGCACCTATCTGTGTATTGTCAATAAAGACAGCGGCATAAGGTACCGGTGTTCCATACAGGGCATCGATCACCTTTCCTTTGTAGTGTGTCTGCTGTCCTGACAACGCAAACTGTACAAGAAGAGACAGTGCAACGAATATCGATTTTTTCATGCTGTTTTGGTTTGCGCATCGTGCTAACGCTGACACATCTGCTCATTTGCACGAATGGGTTCGGTTCAGAAGTCACAAAGATAGTAAACAATCTGTTACAGTTTCCTGTAGCGTACCCGTTTCGGCTCCACGTTGCCGAGACGCATCTTCTTGTTCTCCTCATACTCGCTGTAGGAGCCTTCGAAATAGAAAACCTCCGAGTTGCCTTCGAATGCCAGGATATGGGTACAGATGCGATCCAGGAACCATCGGTCGTGCGAGATCACCACGGCACAGCCAGCGAAGTTCTCCAGACCCTCTTCCAGCGCACGAAGGGTGTTCACGTCGATGTCGTTGGTGGGTTCGTCGAGCAGCAGCACGTTGGCTTCCGCCTTGAGGGTGAGGGCCAGGTGCAGGCGGTTACGCTCCCCACCCGAGAGCACACCACAGAGCTTCTCCTGGTCGGCACCGGTGAAGTTAAACCGGGAGAGGTAGGCACGGGCATTGATCTCCCTGCCTCCTACGCGGATGAACTCCGCACCGTCGGAGACCACCTGGTATACTGTTTTGTCGGGATCGATCGCCTCATGGGCCTGATCCACATAGGCGGTCACCACGGTCTCACCCACCTCGAAGGTGCCGTTGTCGGGTGTATCCATTCCTTCAATCAGTCGGAAGAGCGTGGTCTTACCAGCTCCATTGGGACCGATGACACCCACGATGCCGTTGGGGGGCAACATGAAGTTGAGGTTGTCGAACAGCAGCTTGTCACCGAACGCCTTGGCCACGTTCTGTGCTTCGATCACCTTGTTACCCAGACGGGGTCCGTTGGGGATGAAGATCTCGAGCTTCTCCTCCCGTTCCTTCTGATCCTGGTTGAGCAGTTGCTCGTAAGAATTGAGACGTGCCTTTCCCTTGGCATGACGTGCCTTGGGTGCCAGGTTGATCCACTCCAACTCACGCTGCAGTGTCTTGCGGCGCTTGCTCACCTGCTTCTCCTCCTGCTCCATCCGTTTGGTCTTCTGCTCCAGCCAGGAGGTGTAGTTTCCCTTCCAGGGGATCCCCTCGCCGCGGTCCAGTTCCAGGATCCAGCCCGCCACATGATCGAGGAAGTAACGGTCGTGCGTGATGCAGATCACGGTACCCTGATACTGTTGAAGGTGTTGCTCCAGCCAGTCGATCGACTCGGCATCGAGGTGGTTGGTGGGCTCATCGAGCAGCAACACATCCGGCTCCTGCAGCAGCAGGCGGCAGAGTGCCACGCGACGCCGTTCTCCTCCCGAGAGGTGACGGATCGACTCCTCTTCAGCGGGACAGCGAAGGGCATCCATCGCCCGTTCCAGGCGGTTGTCGATGCTCCAGGCGTCGGCGGCATCCAGCTTGTCCTGCAGTTCGGCCTGGCGGTCGAACAGCTTGTTCATCTTCTCCTCATCCTCATAGTACTCCGGCAAACCGAACTTCAGGTTGATCTCCTCATACTCTGCCAGCAGGTCCATGATGGGCTTCACCCCCTCACGTACGATCTCGATCACCGTCTTGTTGTCGTCCAGCTTGGGGTCCTGCTCCAGGTATCCCACCGAGAAGCTTTTGTCGGAGACCACATCACCCTGAAACTCCTTCTCTATTCCTGCGATGATCTTCAACAGGGTCGACTTACCGGAACCGTTCAACCCGATGATGCCGATCTTGGCACCGTAAAAGAAGGAGAGATAGATATCCTTCAACACCTGTTTGTGGGGCGGGAAGGTCTTGCTGACCCCCACCATGGAGAAAATAATTTTCTTATCGTCTGACATTGAATCTATATTTATTGTTGTTATATGCTTTTATAATCTTCGTCTGGAGCGAACAGCATAAGAAGTGCGTTCCGGCTTTATCATTTCAGAATCAGCCTCTTCACTCAGAATACCCAAAACGGAGCACAAAGATAGTGAAAAGGATGGAAAATTGGATGATTCACCTCTTTTTGGAATTATTTCCTACATTTGCTGTATGTTGATTACTTATCGCAAAAACAGGCACGACCTGAAACAAAACATGTCAACGAACCCGATGGATTCTCAACGTGAATAGCATAAAGAAACAAATAACCATTGGACATGAGAACACTTTTCACTCTTCTTGTTTTATTCCTGCTGACAGGGTGCGGGAGTCAGCATTCGGTGGTCGTTCCTGACAGTGATCTGAAGCAGGCAAAGAGTGCCTTTGGTGACATACCCGAGAGTCAGTCCATTCACCTTGACAACAAAGATGGGCGCATTTTCATCACCCTGGAACTGGAAGCGCTGAAGAAAGCACTGGCATGGCTTACAACATAGAAGAGATCGTCATCAGGGAAACGGAGAGAGAGATGAAGAAGGGAGAGCTTATCAACAGTTACAGGGATCTGTTTCAAAGTGAAGGTGTGGTTGTCCTCTCTCTTGAGAATATGAACATCGGGTTCAACCCCTCCAACCTGGTGCCGCTCGACACCCTGGGGACCGTTTATCCCAACCTTCGGATCACAGACAACTGGGGCATCCTGGAGGTGGTAAGCGGTGGTGCACTGATGAGTCCTGCCTGGAATATGGTAACCCTCCCCCCACCCCTTCAGGTAACAGACTCCCTGGCTTCGGGAGAGGGCTGGAGGCTGAAGATCAACGACGGCTGGAAACTGGAAAGGGAAGGGCATCACTATTACATAACAAAATAACGCCCTGCACTTTGTCTCAGACAAGACCGGTTTTTTTTGACCGGAAAAGGGGCTTATTGGGTTATGGGGACTACAATGGGTAACGCAACCGGAGACGAAATGTTTCAAGAAGGGATGTAGTTGAGTGGCGACTCTGGTCCCAGGGGCAGTCCCAGGATAATCCAGAAAATCAACAGCAGCACCCACCCTATGAAGAAGGCAATGGAATAGGGCAGCATGTTGGCCATGATGGTGCCAAAGCCGGCATCTTTCTGGTATTTCTGGAAATAGACAATGATCAGAGCAAAGAAGCTCATCATCGGAGAGATGATGTTGGTGACGCTGTCTCCCACCCTGTAGACTGCCTGTGACAACTCGGGAGAATAGCCCAGTAGCATGAAGATGGGGATGAAGATCGGCCCCATAATGGCCCACTTTGCCGAGGCACTCCCCATAAAGAGGTTGACAAAACCGGAGAAGAGAACAAAAAGGATCACCAGCGGAATCAGGCCAATATTCAGGCTTTGCAGGACGTCAGCGCCATAAATAGCCAGCAGTACTCCCAGGTTGCTCCACTGGAACCAGGCCACAAACTGTGACGCGAAGAAGACCAGTACCAGAAAGGAAACGAGCGATTTGAAGCTGCTGCTCATGCCGTCGATCACATCGCCCGATTTCCGGAAGGTACCCACGGTGTAGCCATAGACGACACCCAGTGAGGAGGCACTCAGAAAGAGAAAGGCAATAAATCCTTTCAGCAGCGGTGAGTGAAGGATAGTGCCGTCGGCACCCCTCAACAGACCGTTCTCCGGCAGGATTCCGGCCAGAATGAGTGCACCCCAGACCAGAGCTGCAATGCCGGTGTTGCGAAGTCCTTTCCTTTCGGCAATTGTCAGTGGCACGATCTCCTCCGGCGTCACATCTCCCTCATATTTCCCTAGCTGAGGTTCCACCCAACGGTTAGTCACCCAGGCACCCAGGAAGGTGATCAGAAAGGTGGAGACAGCCATGAAGTAGTAGTTGGCGGTCGGCATCACATAATACCCGGGGTCGATGATGTTGGCAGCCTCGGTGGAGAGGCCCGCCAGCAGCGGGTCGATGGTGCCGATCAGCAGGTTGGCACTGAAACCGCCGCTCACACCGGCAAAGGCCGCTGCCATACCGGCAATGGGATGCCTTCCCAGCGAGTGGAAGATGGTACCTGCCAGTGGGATGATCAGGATATAGCCGATGTCGGAAGCCATGTTCGACAACACACCGGTAAAGACCACCATCAGGGTGATGATACGTCGTGGTGCTTTCACCAGGAGTGCTTTCACACCGGTACCAATCAATCCGCTGCTCTCGGCTACGCCAATACCCAGCAAGGCAACCATCACGATTCCCAAAGGGGCAAAACCTGTATAACTATCGATCATCTCCAACAGGATTCGATGCAATCCCTCCCGTGAGAGCAGGTTCACCACATCAACCGACTCACCCGTTGCAGGGTGTATGCCGGACCAGCCAAGCCATGATCCAAGACCTGATACGACCAGGGTGATGAGGGCAAAGATTGCAAAGAGGATGGCAGGATGAGGCAAGGCATTACCGCCTTTTTCGATGAAACCTATAAAACCTTTTTTCGGAGGTGAGACCTGTATGTTGCTCATTTGTTAAAGTTTTGGAAGTGGGAATATCTTAGCCCGGCATAGCAAACGAAACAAACAAATATCCGGTTTGGTTCACCTCCGAAGGTTCGAAAGAGATATCAGGTTCCCCATCAGCGTCCACCCAGATCATCTATCGTGAGTCAAATATACGAATTGAAAGATGAAATCGTCCGTTCTGGATTGCTCAATAAATTTCCTGCCAAGCTGCATCGGTTTGAATAAAAACATGTTACTTTTGTATCCGAAGAGAATTCATTCTATCCAACAATTGCTTCAACCATTGCAGGGGAGTGATCAACAAATCGCATCTGTTCTACATGCTTAATTTTCTTTCACCATGAATGAAGTTACCATAAACAGGGTTAAAAAGTGGGCGATACTTTTTATCGTTTGGGGCTGGATAATGCTATTCGGCTCACTGATGGGATATATTGAAAGCAGAATGGCCCATTCATTCCTGCTGGAAGATATCATGAACATTCTGCAGATTATTCTGCCCGTAATTGCAATTGCATTCACCATTTATTTTTTTGCTGAGCAGAGAAAAGACAAAAGAGAAAAACAGTTGAGATTTTCATTGATCTCCCTCTGGATCGCACTGATCGTATGCATGGTACTGGTCAACCTGATCCAGCAAAACGTAATGCATGAGATCAGTTTTGAACTGCAACACCCCCTCTTCATGATTCTGACCGCTTTTGCGATTACAACGACAGCACTCATCTTACGTTACCGGCTCATGATCATTGGGGGAACGTTATTTGGGCTGCTTGCCCTGGCGGCATCCTATATGAAACTTCCGGAACAGTTGCTGGTGGAATCACTTGCCTGGCTCCTGGCATTTGTTATTCCTGGACATCTGTTGTATGGAAGAGGTGAAAAGATCAATCAACCCAACGAACACAATAGAGAATAGTAATTCCACATTTATGAAATTGGCCACTCACATCGCAATGCAATTATTGCATGATTCAACAATAATTCGTACTATTGCATCGGTAAATGATTAATCATGCG
This sequence comes from Bacteroidota bacterium, assembly GCA_023399295.1. Taxonomy (GTDB): domain Bacteria; phylum Bacteroidota; class Bacteroidia; order Bacteroidales; family Dysgonomonadaceae; genus Proteiniphilum. The sequence goes on along the minus strand of JAEWQF010000011.1, from coordinate 22,390 downwards.
CGACAAGAATGTAAGAGAAAAGGTTCTGAAGGAACTGAAAGCAGAGATCAGCCTGAAAGCTAAAAACGGTGTGGACTTCATACTGGCGGCAACCGTTTGCTGGTTCGGGATATTCATCATCTGGAGGTACACACTGAATTCATCCTACGAGAAAAGTGTGTTCACCTTTATCTTGGGAGGGGGAATGTTACCCCTGGCATTTGCTTTTTCGAAAGCATTAAAAACAACCTGGACGATAAAAGAGAACCCGCTGCAACCACTTGGTTTGTGGCTTAATTTTGCACAACTGATCTATTTCCCTTTTTTGATTTTTATCTTCGTGAAGTACCCCGATTATTTCATCATGGCCTATGCGGTAATCACGGGGGCACACCTCTTCCCCTATGCCTGGTTTTACGAAGAGAAAGGGTATGCTGTTGCAGCTGTGATTATCTCTGTGGGAGCAATGGCAATTGCTCTTCTTGTTGATCCTGTTGATCTATTTTATGTGCCGCTCTTTACCGCTTCGTTGCTGCTATTACTGGGCATCAGAATACTTTACAGCAACAATAAACTCATTCAGAGAAACAGTCAGTCTGAATGAAACAATCCAACAGACCAACAAAATATGCATTCAGGCTCTACATCCACTCACTAACAATCGAATTGTAATGATCAAATCAGTTCTGATAGTCGGTATGGGAGGTTTCATCGGCTCGGTACTCCGTTACCTGGTTTCCCGCTATTTTCAGCTGCACATGGTATCGCTCTTTCCCTGGGGTACCTTCACCGTGAACATCCTCGGCAGCTTCCTTATCGGCATTTTATACGGACTATCAGAAAAGGGGAACCTGCTCACACCCGAGTGGCGCATCTTCCTCACCGTGGGACTGTGCGGCGGATTCACCACCTTCTCCACCTTCTCCAACGATGCCTTTATCCTGTTACAGAGCGGCGAGTTCCTACGGTTTGCCACCTACTCGGGACTCAGCTTCTTTTTAGGACTCACCGCAGTCTTCGTGGGACGTCTCATCATCAAAGCAATCTAAAATGAATAAAAATCAAACCGACAGATGAAAGGAGGGTTTGCACCACCAAGTCAGTTGCCATGCACGGTGTACGAAAAAGCACCAGCCGGTTGTACCGACTGGTGCTTCACATCGTTCATCTGTTATTGTATCAGCGTCTCTTGCTGACTGCAGCATAGATAAACAAAACAATCAGCGACCCACCAATGGCTAGCAGCAGGGTTCTGAGGCTGAATTCATCCACTGTACCCCAACCGAGAAAGGAACCAATCCAGCCACCGAGGAATGCTCCCACGATACCGATCAGTATGGTGACAAACCAGCCACCGGGATCCTTACCCGGACGAATTGCCTTGGCAATAGCACCGGCAATGAGACCCAATAAAATCCAAGATAAAATTCCCATAACAATGAAATATTTAGTGTAAGAAAAAAGTTGTCAACTGGGTTACTATATATAACACACCTGTGCTAAATAATGTTTACACATTACTCGTTTAATTGTGATGTCACTTACCGGTATCAACCGGCACACTCCCTTCGTGCCGTATCAGAATGGTATCACCTGGCTCCACCTTGATCTCCTGGACTGACGCTTGATTGACCGGTTCTCTCTTTTTCTTCCTGGAGAAGAGACGGAAGATCCAGCTGTTGGCAATGGTCTCGGCAGCCCGTGTCACCTGAACCACGCCATGGTCCACTTTGGCAATCGCAGTATCCACATTCAGTCCCATCTCCCTGTCGTGCAGCAGACGTGGCAAAACGCCTTCACCATGATTCAGCGAGTAGGAGGTATTGTAAAGCTCACTCACCAGCGAATCGGCCCTGCGGGTGGTGACACTCAGGCCAGCCATGATGCGGTTCACCTCACTGGTGATGGTATCACTCTGAATCAGCTTACCCAGGTCGCCTTCTCCACGGTTGACTTTACTGGTGATCCCGTTGATGTCGGCCAGGGAGACATTCAGTCGATTGGCAGCCGATTGGAGCTCATTTGTCAGCGACCGCTCGTTGAGCAACCGTGCGATGTCACCCTCTCCGTGATCCATCTTGTCGGCGATGGAACGGAGGCTGGCTACCGTGCCTTTCGCCTCATTCAGCATCTGGGTAGCCTGGGCGATCATCGCCTGAATGTCCAGGCCATCGGCAACCGGCAGGTAGTCATCTTTTTCCACCTTACCGGAAGCAGGGTAGCCTGTCGAGATCAGTACAATCTTACCTCCCATCAATCCCTCCTGACCGATCTGAACCTGCGAATTCTTGTAAATGAAATCGGTATAATCGTCACGAATCGAAAGTGTGACCACTACAGATGAGTCGGCCACAATTTGGATATCCTTTACGGTGCCGATGTTGATGCCGGCAAAGCGCACCAGGTTACCTGGCATCAATCCGCGGATATCCCTGAAAGAGGCATGCACATCGGTATTGGAAGAAAAGAGGTTCTGCTTGCTGCCAATGAGGTAGATTGCCACCACGAACAATATCAATGCTGTTGCCACAAAAATACCCAGCCTCAGTGCTTGTTTGGTTCTTTTCATCTTTTGTTTTGTTATCTGTTGTTGTTACATAAAATAATCACGTATCTCTTTCTCGTCAGAACGGCTTAACTCATCATAGGTCCCATCCACCATGAATTGTCCCTCTTTCATGATCCGTATTGTGTCGGTTGCGATCTTGGCACATTTCATATCGTGGGTGATGATGATCGCGGCAGTATGATACTCCTCCCTGATTTTCATGATCAACTCACTGATCTCACCCGAGGTCACCGCATCGAGCCCCGTGGTTGGCTCGTCGTAGAGAATGATTTGTGGCTTGAGGATCAATGTGCGTGCCAGTGCAATACGCTTCTTCATACCGCCTGACAACTCCGATGGCATCTTGTCAACGGCATCGAGCAATCCCACACTGCGCAACGATCGTTCAACCAACTCCTCCGTATCATACTTCTTGTCGACGAACTGTGTCCTGCGAATCGGGAAGATCAGGTTCTCACGCACACTCATCGAGTCGTAGAGTGCCCCTCCCTGAAAAAGGTAACCCACATTCTTGCGCAATTCATTGAGCTCTTCGTCGTTGCAACTGGTCACATCGGTACCCAGCACATTGATCCGTCCCGCATCGGGTTCTATGAGACGAACAATACATTTTGTCAGCACCGATTTACCAATCCCCGACTTGCCCACTATTCCCAGATTCTCACCCTTGTGCAGTGTCAAATCGATCCCACGCAAGATATGCTTTTCTTTGAAGGACTTGTAGAGGCCCTTTATCTCAATCGCAGTTTCTTTCTCCATATGATCTTACAGGATACTGGTGATTAACACAAAGATGAGGTCTATCACGAAGATGGTTAGAGATGAAACCACCACTGCCGAGTTGGCCGACAATCCCACCGATTCGGTGCCTCTGCCTGCGTTGTATCCCTTGAATGAACCGATTAAACCGATAAAGAATCCAAAAAGGACTGTTTTCAGTGTCGCGGGAAAAAGATCAATGAAGCCAAGCATTGAAAAGGAGCGATTCAGGAAAAGCGTCGCCGAAGTATCCTCGAAGAGGTTGACCGCCAGGAAGGCTCCCAGCAGGCTGAATGCATCTGCAAAGATCACCAGTACCGGCACCACAATGGTGGTAGCCAACACCCGCGATGCCACCACATAGCTGAGAGGACGGGTGCCGGAGACTTCCATTGCATCAATTTGCTCGGTCACACGCATGGCAGCGATCTCTGCACCAATACCGGAACTGATCTTACCGGCGCAGATCAGTCCCGTGATTACCGGACCCAACTCACGCACCATGGAGACGGCAATCACACCGGGGAGCAATGTCTGGGCTCCGAAATCGGAAAGGATGGGATTCATCTGCATGGTGAGCACCAGTCCCATGATAAATCCGGTGACCACAACCAGTGCAAAGGACTTGTTCCCAAGCAGGAAGCTCTGTCTCACCAGTTCCCGGTATTCAAAGGGTGGGATGAACATTTGCCTGATCACCTTGCCGGTAAAGAGGACCAGTTCTCCCAGGTCGATGAAGATCCCGTTGTAGAAGTTACGGGTCTCCTGCTTCACCCTCATTCTCTGCCTTATCGAAACATGCTTGACGGACATATTGGTTTTGACCATATGAAACTGAATATCTGATTACGCAATTATCGCACCTGTAAATGGATACAGATTGAGGATGATGACAAGTGATCTGACTGACACCTGGTGAGACAACAGCGATCGAAATCTATTTGCTCACAATCTGTTCTCATTGAATGATTCTGAGGCCCATTTTGTTCACCATTAATTACCGGGGAGTTACAATTATAGTGTGGAATGCCATTTTTACAGTTTTTTGACCAAATAATTTCGTTAAAAAGAAAAGATGTTGTATTTTTGTAACGCAAACAATAAGATGGTTTTTAGGATCGTTTCTGACTACCGGTATGTACATAAATTCACCAAAATGTTGTATTACGCTGTCTTAATAAACGACATTCAACAGAGATCACTTTTACAAAATTAATTCAATAAGGTATGATTAAAGTAGGTATTAACGGATTCGGTCGCATTGGACGCCTTGTGTTCCGTGCAGCTCAAAACAGAAACGATATCCAGATTGTGGGTATCAACGACTTGCTCGATGTAGATTACATCGCATATATGTTAAAATACGACACCGTCCATGGTCAGTTCAAGGGATCGGTAGAGGTGAAGGATGGCAACCTGGTTGTCAACGGAAACAACATCCGCGTTTCTGCTGAGAGAAATCCGGCCGACCTGAAGTGGGATGCTGTAGGTGCTGAGTACGTAGTGGAATCGACTGGTCTCTTCCTCTCGAAGGACAAAGCCCAGGGTCACATCGACGCCGGTGCAAAGTATGTAGTGATGTCTGCCCCCTCAAAGGATGACACACGCATGTACGTGTGCGGTGTGAACGAAAAGACCTACACCAAGGGTGAGCAGTTCGTATCGAACGCTTCCTGCACCACCAACTGTCTGGCTCCCATCACCAAGGTACTGAACGACAAGTTCGGCGTATTGGAAGGACTGATGACAACCGTTCACTCAACCACAGCTACTCAGAAGACGGTAGACGGTCCTTCAGCGAAAGACTGGAGAGGCGGCCGTGCAGCTGCTGCCAACATCATCCCCTCATCTACAGGTGCTGCCAAGGCGGTAGGCAAGGTGATTCCCGAACTCAACGGCAAGCTGACAGGTATGTCCATGCGCGTTCCCACACTCAATGTATCAGTGGTTGACCTGACCGTACGTCTGGCCAAGGAGACCTCATACGCTGAGATCTGTGCTGCGATGAAGGAAGCCTCTGAAGGTGAACTGAAAGGCATTCTGGGATACACCAACGAGGATGTGGTATCGAGCGATTTCATCGGCGATGCACGCACATCCATCTTCGACGAGAAGGCAGGTATCCAGCTCAGCCCCACCTTTGTAAAGGTAATCAGCTGGTATGACAACGAATGGGGATATTCTAACAAGGTGCTCGATCTGATTGCGCACATGAACACGGTGAATGCATAACCATACACGATATTATTTTTCTTTAAACGCCCCCTACCCGGGGCGTTTTTTTGTTGTATGCAGCCACAAAAAAAGCCGAACCGGATAATGGTTCAGCTTTTTCAGTCCCTAACAGATGAGCGTTCCGTCTATTTATGCCGGATGAATTGCTTCGGTGGGGCATACCTCTGCGCAGGTGCCGCAGTCGGTACAAACTTCAGGATCAATCACATAGATGTCACCCTCCGAGATAGCATCAACAGGGCATTCGTCGATACATGTTCCGCAAGCAATACAATCTTCAGTAATTACGTAAGCCATAATAAAAAATAAATTAGTTAATGTATGTAGATGTATGATTGTTGATGCAAAGGTAAAAAGTTTTTTTGAACAATGAGAAAAGAAACCCGATATCTTTCCAATTCTCTACACAATATAGCCATCGTGGCTTCGTTTTAATCAGGTATGAAGATTGCATCCAGATTCATCCTGCTGTTGCTGCTGTTTTCAGCTGGCAACCAGAGCCATGCGCAACAACGCAGCCTGCAGCATCGTCCTTATGCCGATCAGCAGCTGTTTCACCTGGGGTTCAGTGTAGGCTTTCACACCCAGGACCTGATCCTGACCCAATCGGGATACCGGAATGAGCAGGGTGAGGTCTGGTTCTCGGAGATACCCGCTTACACCCCCGGCTTTACGGTGGGAATGATCGGCGATCTATACCTGTCACGACACATGAATCTAAGGATATTGCCCACGTTGAATCTGGGTGGCAAGGATCTGCTCTTCCGTGAACAGGATTCAGGTGATGAGTATGCCACAAGCCTCCGCAACAACTACCTCACACTGCCCCTTCACCTCAAGCTATCGGGATTCAGAATCAACAATCACAAACCCTACTTCCTGTTGGGGGGGTACGGCAGCATCGAGCTGGCATCGAAAAAAAACAGGGCAGTGCTGCTCAAGCCATTCGACAGTGGCGTTGAGATTGGTGCCGGCTGCAGCTTTTATCTACCGTTGTTCACGCTCTCGCCCGAGTTGAAATTCAGCTTTGGACTGGCCGATTTACTTGAAACCGACCGAAGCGACCTGAAAGAGGAGGAGCTGATGAAATACACCCGCTCGCTCACAAAAGCCACACAGCGGATGATCACCCTCAGCTTTCACTTCGAATAGCATCATCCTTCCGGGGGAAAAGCGCGTCATAGGTCCGCTTGTTGCGCAGGTAGTAAGCAATCAGGATGCTTCTCCGGTAGACCCCCGGCAGATCCCCAATCAACGTAAGTCGGAGGTTCTCAGCTCTGATGTTTCGGTAGGCTGGTCTCAGCTTCAGGAAATCACGATACGCATGTACCACTGCAACCGTGCTCTGCACTTTTCCCCCTAAAAGCAGATGCAACAGTGCAAGCAGGTCGAGAACCAATCGAACCAGAAATGTGCCGAAGAATTGTTTCGGAGGCATGTTCTTGTAAAGCATCAGCAGGTTGTTACGGAAATTGAGATACAATTTGCGCGGGTTCTCCTTACCAAGTGAAGCACCTCCCACATGATAAACAACGGATGAGGTAACACAGACCACGCTTCTGCCCCGTGCATTGAGACGCCAGCAGAGATCAATCTCTTCCATGTGTGCAAAAAAATGGTTGTCGAGGCAACCGGCCTTCACGAAATCGTTTCTGCGGATGCAGAGACAAGCGCCTGTTGCCCAGAACAGAGGCAGCTCATTCCTGTACTGGCCACGATCCTCTTCCACAACCTCCAGAATGCGTCCCCGGCAAAAAGGATAACCGTAACGGTCGATGAGGCCACCGGCAGCACCGGCATACTCAAAACGACTCCTCTGGTGAAAGGAGCGGATTACCGGCTGAACAGCTGCGACTTCGGGATGGTGATCGAGGTAGGCAACCAGCGGCTCAATCCATCCGGGTGTGGTCTCCACGTCTGAGTTCAACAGAATCACATATTCCGAATCGACCTGTTGAATCGCCTTGTTGTATCCCTCTGCAAAGCCAAGGTTCTCTTCAAACAGGATCAGCTCAACCTCAGGAAAATGGGTTTGCAGGATGGCCACCGAACCGTCTGTTGAGCCGTTGTCGGCGACAATCACCCGGCAATCTTTTCCATTTGTATGGGATGTCACTGCCGGTAGAAACTGCTTCAGGAGTTCCGCACCGTTCCAGTTGAGTATGATGACCGAAGTACTTGTCATGATTGCATCTTACTTGCTACAGCAACGTTTGGCTGTTCTTTCAAGGTTTGCTCCTCCTTCTTGAATTTCCACAGATTGTGCGACCAGAGATAATGTTCGGGTGCACGCAAGACACTCTGTTCCAAGAGACGCACATATTGCTCGGTGATGAGATGTTCCTGTTCGAGAGCCGCATCGGGTGTGAGGGTGACAAATCGACCACGATAGTAACCCCGTTTCACTCTTTCAATGTCAAGATAAACGACCGACATGGAGAGTGAGCGGGCAATTTTCTCCATACCGGTCTGTACCGGTGTTTCCTGGTTCAGAAACATGGTCCAGTACTTGTCAGATACACGCGGGGGACGCTGGTCGGTAAGAAATCCCACCACAATTGTTTTACCTTCCCTTTTCTTTCGAATCAGTGTTCTTAACACATTTCTCTTCTCAATGGGCTGTGACCCGAAATGACCTCTGATTTTACGGAACAACTGATCAAAGGGCTTCGAGTGCAGTTGCTTGTAAACCAATCCTGCCTCCAAACCGGGCTTGAGATGCAGCACAATGGATGGCACCCACTCCCAGTTGCAATAGTGACCCAGACAGACCAGTGAGGATCTACCCTCTTTCATCAGCTGGTTGAGCAATTCCGGGTTCTCGAAATGCATGCGTTGACTCATCTCCTCCTCCGACAGGTGAAGGCTCTTCACCGTCTCCACAAAAGTATCGCACAGGTGATGGAAAAATTTCTTTTCCAGTGTGATGAGTTCCTTTCTGTTTGCATCAGGAAAGGCGTTTTGCAGGTTCTTTCGCACCAATTTTCGCCGATAACGGACCAAAAAATAGACTATCGGAAACAAGAGGTCTGAAATGGCATAGAGCACCCTGAAAGGCAGCAAAGCAATCACTCTAGCTATAGCAACCAACAGCACGGCACCCCTATTTTCCTTTTGTCTATCTCCCATCAGAAAATTGCGTTCATGGCCATCTCCTCCTCGCTGTATGCACCAACCGTCACCTCGGTGATCCGGTTGACAAGTGCCGGATCGTAATCGGCGTACAATTTTATATAATTTTCAGTGAATCCGTGCATCTTGCCGCCTCTTTTTGTATGCTCGAAGAGCACTTTTTTGCGCGACCCCTCCTGGGAGGCATAAAAACGATGCAACTTCTCATCCGAGATATCAAGCAGCAGCTTGCTGCGCAGGTGCTTCTTCCTGGGATCCACGGCATAATCAATTTGAAGCGCCTGTGTGCCGGGACGTTCGGAGTAGGTGAAGACATGGAGCTGTGACATGTCGAGCGACTCGATGAACTGTTTGCTCTCCTCATAATATGCATCGGTTTCACCCCTTACCCCGACGATCACATCAACACCGATGAAGGCATGGGGGAGGATCCGTTTGATCATCTCCACCTTGTGACGGAAGTGCGCCGTGTCATATTTGCGTTTCATCAGCTGCAACACGGCATCCGATCCGGCCTGCAACGGCATATGGAAATGAGGCGCAAACCGGCGGGAGTTGGCAACAAACAGAATAATCTCATCACTCAGCAGGTTGGGCTCGATTGAGGAGATGCGATAACGCTCGATGCCTTCTACCCGGTCAAGTGCATGCAAGAGATCCAAAAATGACTCTTTGGTGGTACGGCCGAAATCACCGATATTGACACCGGTGAGCACGATCTCCCTGCCCCCCTCCTGTACCACCTGTTCAGCCTGCTTCACCAGGTCAGCGATGGAGCCGTTCCGGCTCTTTCCACGGGCAAAGGGAATGGTACAGAAGGAGCAGAAATAATCACACCCATCCTGCACCTTCAGAAAATAACGTGTGCGGTCGTCGGCCGACAACGAAGGGACAAATGAGCGTATCCGGTGTGTCTTGGAGGTGATCACCTCGCCCTTCTCCTTCTTGTGCAGGTCATCAAGATACTTCACCACATCCAGTTTCTGCTCGGCTCCCAACACCAGGTCGACACCCTCTATTCCGGCAATCTCGTCCGGTTTGAGCTGCGCGTAGCAACCAGTCACCACCACAAATGCGGTGGGGTTCTCCTGGATCGCCTTTCGAATGGCTTGTCGCCCTTTCTTATCGGCCAGTTCGGTCACCGAACAGGTGTTGATGACACAGATGTCGGCCTGTTGACCCTTTCTGGTGCGTGTCACGCCTGCGTGGAGCAGCTGCCGTCCAATGGCAGATGTTTCAGCGAAGTTCAGCTTGCAACCGAGGGTATAATAGGCTGCAGTCTTATTTTGAAAAATTGATTGATCGATCATAGTCAGTGAAATGTGATGTCGGAACCAGCTGTGATTGGCCCTTCTGGCAGCTATATCTACTTTTTAGCTTTCTCAGGGCACAAAATTACAATATTTATTGCCATTTCAACCCTTGTTTGTTTTGTAATGTGAAATTCAGGTTGTATTTTTGCACACATACAGCATAATTGTGCATCCATGATCCAACAGAATTTCATCCAACTTTACGAGGAGAGTTTCAGAAAAAACTGGGATTTACCTGCCCTGACCGATTACAACGAGAAGACCACCTTAAGTTATGGTGAGCTGGCCCATCAGATAGCATGGCTGCATCTGTTGTTCAAGGAGTTTGGGATTGAGAAGGGTGATAAGATCACGCTCATCGGCAAGAATCACTCTTCCTGGTCAATCCTTTTTATGGCAACAATCACCTATGGGGCGGTCATTGTTCCCATCCTCCACGAGTTCAATCCGGAGAGTATGGAGGAGATCATTGTTCATTCCGATTCACGACTTGTTTTTGTCAACGGTTCAATATGGAGCAAATTGAATCAGGAGCAAATCAGGGTACCGGTCGTTGAGATACCCTCTTTCACATTGTTGAAATCAGTAAGCAACAAAGAGAAGGAGATGATTGACTCACTCGATGATCTGTTTGCACGCCACTATCCGACGGGGTTTACCAGAGCAGACATCCGTTATGCCACCGTGGGCAATGAGGAGTTGATCTCCATCAACTACACCTCCGGCACCACCGGTTTCAGCAAGGGTGTGATGCTAACTGCCAACAACTTTGCCGGAAATGTAACCTATGCACACAAACTGGACCTGCTTTTCAATGGCGAAAGAAACCTGGCCTTTCTTCCCATGTCACATGTTTACGGATGTGCTTTCGACTTTCTATACGCACTTTCAGCGGGGGTGCACATCACCCTGCTTGGGGTGATTCCCACACCGCAGAATCTGATCAATGCCCTGCAGGAGGTGAAGCCTTCCCTGATCATCTCGGTACCGTTGGTTTTCGAGAAGATCTACAAAAAGAAGATCCAACCCATCCTCAATAAACCAATTGTCAGGGTTGCCACGAAGATCCCAGTCCTGGAGAGGCTGATCCTTTCAAAAATCAAAAAATCACTGATTCACTCGCTGGGGGGTAACTTCCGTGAGGTGATCATCGGTGGTGCTGCACTGAATGCCGAAGTGGAAGCATGCTTCTACAAGATGCAATTTCCCTTCACCGTAGGGTACGGCATGACTGAATCCGCCCCACTCATCTCCTACGACCACCACTACGATTTTGTGCCCACCTCTTGTGGCTCTGTGCTGGAGGGCATCATGGAAGCACGCATCGACTCTCCCGATCCTGCAAGCATACCGGGAGAGATACAGGTGCGTGGTGAGAATGTGATGACAGGCTACTACAAGAACCCGGAAGCAACTACGTCCGCATTCACCGACGATGGATGGTTAAAAACAGGAGATTCCGGCATCATGGTAGGAAAACGACTCTTCATCAAGGGAAGAATCAAATCGATGCTGCTCACCGCCAACGGTCAGAATGTCTATCCCGAAGAGATCGAGTCGCGGTTGAACAACCTTCCTTATGTAAGTGAGAGTCTGGTTGTTCTGCGTGACTTTCGGCTGGTTGCACTGGTCTTTCCTGATCAGGCTGCAGTTGACACAGACCGCATCACCCGGGACCAACTTGCTGCGATCATGCGGGATCACAGGGAAACAATCAACAAAGCGGTTGCATCGTATGAAAAAATAAGTACCATTGAACTGGTAGACAACGAATTCGAAAAAACACCCAAGAAAAGCATCAAACGTTTTCTTTATAACTAGAAGCGGCAATCTCTCTTTTGCGACCCATTTTCCATGCATCAGTGCATAAAAAACATCCTATTAACGTTATTTAACTATAAATTTCTTATCGCACATGTTACATAACATGTTTTTACTGTACATTTGCACTGTTTTTGGGAGACAAATTTATTTATCGTTTAAAATCATTAAAAAATGAAAAAGGTATTGTTATTGGTTGCCGTAGTTGCAACATTGGGTTTGGTTTCTTGCAACAATGCTCAGGTAAAAGCAGAAAAAGCATTACAGGACAGTCTTGCTGAAGTTGCTCGTCTGGACAGCATTGCAAAGGTTCAAGCCGACAGCATCCAGGCTGCATTTGAAGCTGCTGAAGCAGCAGCCGCTGCCGCTGCCGATAGCCTTGGACAAGCTGTAGATGCCGCTTTACCCAATCAATAAGTTGAAGCGACAACAGATCGACTCAGCCACCTCATCAGAGGTGGCTTTTTTTTTGCATGATATTCAATCAAAAGTCGTAACTTTGTGACTCAACCTATCAATCACAAGCCACATGAGGAAATTCTTCGCATTGGGATTGCTGTTCATGTTGTTGCTCATCACCAGCTGCAGTCAGAGGGCCAATACCTATTTTGAAAAGAAACTGACATTTCCCAACATACTCACTTCCGACCAGAAGATAAAACTGGCTGCCTATATCGTACCCACCACCAGGCAGTATGAATGGCAACAACTCGAGTTGACCGCTTTCATCCATTTTGGCATGAACACATTCACCGGAAAGGAATGGGGTGATGGGAAGGAAGATCCTGCGCTGTTTAATCCCACCGATTTCAATGCAGAGCAATGGATCGCGGTGTTGAAGCAGGCCGGTTTTAAAATGGTGATCCTCACCGCAAAGCACCACGATGGGTTCTGTCTCTGGCCTTCTGAGACCACCAGCCACACAGTAGCAGCTTCACCCTGGCGCAATGGACAGGGTGATGTGGTGCGTGAAGTGAAAGAGGCTTGTGACAAATATGAGATGAAATTTGGATTCTATCTTTCACCATGGGATCGCAACGCCGGGAGTTATGGTGATTCGCCAAGATACAACGAGTTGTTTGCAAGACAACTCACTGAACTGCTCACCCGCTATGGAGAGGTGCATGAGGTTTGGTTTGACGGTGCCAATGGTGAAGGAGCCAATGGCAAGGTACAGGAGTATGACTGGGAGCGTTTTTACAACGTGATTGACAGTCTGCAGCCGGGGGCGGTAAAAGCAATCATGGGAGATGATGTACGGTGGGTAGGCAACGAAAATGGTTTGGGACGTGAAACAGAATGGAGTGTGACGCCACTATATCCTGAAATCAATGAATCGATAAAAATTGAAAATAAGCGACTCAATATCACGCATACATCCGAAGATCTCGGCAGCAGGGAATTGATCAGAGAGGCAACGACACTCTATTGGAATCCTTCCGAGGTTGATGTGTCGATTCGTCCCGGATGGTTTTATCATCCGGAAGAGAATGATCAGCTGAAAAGTCTGTCACAGTTGGTCGACATCTATTTTCAGTCGGTTGGAATGAATTCTGTGCTGTTACTCAATGTGCCACCCGATACCCGGGGTAGAATCCATGAAAACGATGTGGAACGGCTCACCCAGTTTGGCAATTATCTCACCACACTCTTCGAGAATGAGCTGCTGATAGATGGCCAGATGATCTGGAAAGCACGCACAGGTGCCACCCGCGAGTATATTGTCAGGACGGATGAAACAATCAACACGGTGATGTTGCAAGAGGATATCAGAAAAGGGCAAAGGGTTGAATCGTTCACCGTGGAGGGATGGATCGGTCAGGAGTGGCGCACGCTTGCGGAAGGCACCACCATCGGTTACAAGCGGCTGCTCCGCTTTGAAGATGCAAAACCCGGAAAAATCAGAGTGACAATTCATGGTACGAGGGATGTCGCGTTGATCATCAAGGTGGGGGCCTATTATGCACCATTGCTGGCAGAAGTACAGGCGACTTCCATGACAGGTGAATTGTGAGCTGTAGAGGAGCGACCACCACACATTAATACAAGTTTCAATGAAGAGCATATCAATCATTCTTTTTTTACTTCTTTCGATCACGGTTGCGGGACAGACAGCGGGAGAGCTGTTTCGGTCAATGCCGTCTGAATTGCTTCCCGGCGTTTCGGAAGGCAACAAGACAATGCTGCTTGTCGACAGCAGCTACACCACTGTCCCCTACCCCCTGGGTGATGTCAGCAAGATTGCCGACAGCGACGATTTCCTGCATATTCGCACTTCGGCTGCAGGTGATCTGCAGCTCAAGGTGTTGCCTCTCTCCGACGACTCACTGGTTGTCTGTCTTATCCAGACTGTCTGTGCCGGTGTGTGTGACAGCCGGATCACATTTTACACCAGCGCGTGGCAAGAAGTGGATCAGCGGCAGTTTCTTCCGCAATTGACAAAAGATTTTTTCTTCGATTCTTCGAAAAATAATTCGGATAATTACAAATATGCCGTATCTTTGCCGGACATTTATCCGATCTCGGCCAGATTCACCAAAACAGGGACAGATCTCACGCTGAAACTACATTACAAGGAACGGCTGACGGAAGATCAAATAGCAGCATTCACACCTTATCTGAAAGGTGACACGCTCCTCCTGAAATGGAAAAACGGATCATTCAGATAAAATAGAGGCACCCGTAGTTCAATGGATAGAATACCGGATTCCGGTTCCGACGATGCGAGTTCGATTCTCGCCGGGTGTACTTTTTATGCACCATAAAACCCATATGAATAATCATATGGGTTTTTGCCTTTTATGCGCTTCATAGAACGGTAGCGGGCATCCAATCAGTTCACTTTCCTGGCAACCAATTAACGCAATGAAGGATCGTTGAAGGTATCGCCCTGCCGTATATCACCACTCTCCATTCCCTTGCGGAACCAGTGGGTGCGTTGTGCCGCGGTGCCGTGTGTGAATGAGTCGGGCACACTGTACCCCATGGATCGTTTCTGGATGGTGTCATCACCCACCGCCCTGGTGGCGCTAATGGCCGACTCCAGGTCGCCCGGCTCCAATTGGATCATGTTCATCCGTTGTGCGTGGTAGACCCACACCCCCGCCAGAAAGTCGGCCTGCAACTCCAGCTTCACGTTCAACTTGTTGTACTCCGTCTCGCTGATACGGCCACGGTACTGGTTCATCTGGTCGATGATTCCCAGCAGCTTCTGCACGTGGTGACCCACCTCATGAGCAGTCACGTAGGCCATCGCCAGGTCGCCCTTGGCGCCGAACTCCGATTTTAGCTGGTGGAAGAAGTCCAGGTCGATGTACATCTTCTGGTCGGCAGGACAGTAAAATGGGCCTACCGACTCCGTCGCTCCCCCACATTCCGACACGGTGGCATCGGTGAAGGTTACAAGTGTGGGACGTACATAGTTGCTACTCATCTGTGTGCGGAATATCTCATCCCAGACATCGTTGGCACTGTTAAACACCCCCAGGGTAAACACCTTCAGATCCTCGTTCTCGTTCGCACGGGAGGGATCTACCGTCTCGGTCGATTCCCCTGGAGCGATGCTGCTGACCATGTCAATTGCCTGAAAGGGGTTCTGCCCCAACAAGAGGGCGATGATGGCAATTACAATTGCCCCTACTCCTCCTACCGCGGCATTTCTCTTTCCGTGGCCCTTGCCCCTGCGATCCTCGTAGTTGGCTTCGTTGTCGTTTCGATTAATCCATTTCATACAACTACGGGTGTTACCTTGTTTTTTTAATCCATTCATCTACCAGCGGAGGATCATAACCCATCTCCCTGGCCTTGTTGAAATCTGCTCTGGCGGCAACCTTGTCGAATTGATCCAGTCGTACCCTGCCCCGCAGAAAGTAGAAATAGGGGTTGTTACCCTGTGAGAGCTCCACGTTTCGCAAGTCGGCTGAAGCACGGAAGGTCTGTCCGGTGTGGACATAACACTCGGCACGGTTCAGCAGGATGCTGGGATCGGGATTGGGTTCTGATGCAATCAGCCGGGTGTAGATCTTTTCGGCAGCCTCCCAGTTGTCATCCAGTTTGTAGAGTAGTGCTTTGCTCAGTTGTGTGAAAAAGTGGTCGGGATCAAGTAGATTCGCCTGCACAAAATCAGCCTCTCCCAGTTGCCGGTGACCCTGTTCAAGGTAGAGCACGCCTCTTCTATAGTAGGCTTCCACCGCCTCCGGATTGAGTCGGATCAGAGTGCTATAATCCTCAGTAGCCTCATCGTAGCGGTTCAACTCGCTGAGCAGTGATGCCCTGCGGTGTAATACCACCTCTTGTAGCGGGTTGTTGGCCAGAGCTGCTGTAAAGGAGATATAGGCGTCATCAGAGTGACCCAGCTCTCGCTGGATGATCCCCAGGTTGAGCAGCAGCACCGGGTTGTTCTCATTGGCCGGATCGAGCGACATGGCACGCTGCAGGGCAATGGCGGCACTGTCGAGCCGGTCGGCATCGATGTGACGGGCAGCTCGATCCACCCATGCCTGATAGTCCTGTCCTGTAAGTGAAAAGGTGAGCAGGGTGTGGAGTATTGTTAAAAAAAGAAGTTTTCTCATAGTGGGTACGGAGTGATGTTATCAAGGCAAATGTAAACAAAAAATTGGGAAATTTGTTTGAATCACTGTAAAATCAAAAATAACATTCTACATGCCCCACACAATCTTATTCGCACAAGCGCAAACCACGACAACCGAATCTGCAACACCGGTTGTGGAACAAACACCCACAGCAGCCAAACTGATTCAAACAGGGCAATTTGAGGAACTGTTCGATCTCTTTCTTACAGGCAGCATTGACTTTTTCGGCAAGGTGCTGATCGCTCTCCTGATTTTCTTTTTGGGTCGATGGTTCATCAAACAGATCATCAAGGTGTTTCAACGGATGCTAAACAGAAGAGTCGACGACATCGCACTGCGCAGCTTCCTGATGAACATCTTCCACATCGCACTTTTCGCCACGCTGATTATCCTGATCATCAATATTGTGGGCTCAAAGACCGTCTCACTTGTCGCACTCATCGGTTCGGTCGGTCTGGCACTGGGTCTGGCGGTGAAGGACAATCTGGCCAATTTTGCCGGCGGGGTGATGCTGCTCTTTAACAAGCCATTTAGGGGAGGTGATTACATTGAAGCACAAAGTGTGGCGGGCACAGTGCAATCGGTGGGCATCCTCTACACCACCCTCACCACCTTCGACAACAAAACGGTGCACATACCCAATGGGCCTCTCTCCACGGGCAACATCGTCAACTACAGCACACAGGCCACACGACGCGTGGATCTGACCGTCAACGTGGAGTATGGATCGGATGTGGAGATGGTGAAACGGCTGTTGCTCGATATTGCGGCGAAGCACCCACAGGTGTTGAAAGATCCCGAACCGTTGTCGAGGATGGTGAAAATGAACGACAGTTCCATCGACTTCATCCTGAGGGTCTGGACCCTCTCGGGAGACTACTGGCCGGTCACTTTCGACCTGAATGAACAGGTCTACGATGCGCTCAATGCCAATGGCCTGAACATTCCTTTCCCGCAGATGACAGTGCACCTGGCAAAGGATTAGAACTCCGAGTTGAAATGGAACCGGATCTGCTTGAAATCCTGCTGTGCCATCATCAGGATGTAGTTTGATTCGGCCAGGAAGACATCACGCCCCTCCTTGTCGTGTGCCATGTATTGGAACTTGCGTTTCTTGAAGTCGGCCAGTTGCGCCGCATCGTCACTCTCTATCCAGCAGGCTTTGTAGAGGTTGATCGGCTCCCACCGACACTGTGCTCCATATTCATGCAGCAGCCGGTATTGAATCACCTCAAACTGAAGCTGCCCAACCGTGCCGATGATGCGTCTGCCGTTGAACTGATTGGTGAAGAGCTGTGCAACCCCTTCGTCCATCAGTTGCTCAATACCTTTTTGCAACTGCTTCGACTTCATCGGGTCGGCATTCTCGATGTACTTGAACATCTCCGGCGAGAAACTGGGCAATCCCTTGAAGTGCAACTCTTCGCCCGCGGTGAGCGTATCCCCGATCTTGAAATTGCCGTTGTCGGGAAGGCCCACAATGTCGCCAGCAAACGCCTCATCCATGATCTCTTTCTTCTGCGCCATGAACGCAGTGGGCGAGGAGAACTTCATCATGCGATTGTAGCGCACATGCTTGTAGTTCACATTTCGTTCAAAACGACCGGAGCAGACCTTTACAAAGGCGATGCAGGAACGGTGGTTGGGATCCATGTTGGCGTGTATCTTGAAGATAAAGCCGCTAAATGCCTCCTCAAGTGGCTCCACCACACGCTCTTCCGCCTGTACCGCCCGCGGTGAGGGCGCAATCTCCACGAAGCAATCAAGCAGTTCCTTCACACCGAAATTGTTGAGTGCTGATCCGAAAAAGACCGGTGCCAGTCGCCCGGCAAGATACTCATCCCTCCGGAAGTCGCGATAAACCTCTGTGATCAGCTCTACCTCCTCGCGCAGCTTCTGCGACAACTCATCACCGATATGTCTTTCCAGTTCAGAGGAGCCAATATCGAGTTTCACCGACTCGGAAACAACCTGCTTGCTGGGTTGGTAGAGGTCGAGGCTCTGACTGTAGAGGTTGTAGACTCCCCGGAAACGCTCTCCCATGTCAATGGGCCAGCTCAACGGTCGTACCGCGACCTGCAGCTCCTCCTCCAGTTCATCCAGGATGTCAAAGGGATCTCTCCCCTCCCGGTCCAGCTTATTGACGAAGATCATCACCGGGGTGTGGCGCATGCGGCATACCTCCATCAGCTTTCGTGTCTGTGCCTCCACACCTTTCGCCACATCTACCACCACAATCACACTGTCCACCGCTGTCAGCGTGCGGTAGGTATCTTCAGCAAAATCCTGGTGACCGGGGGTGTCGAGGATGTTGATCTTATGGGCACCATACTCGAATCCCATCACCGAGGTGGCGACAGAGATACCGCGCTGTTTTTCTATCTCCATCCAGTCGGAGGTGGCACTCTTCTTGATCTTGTTCGACTTTACGGCACCCGCCACATGGATGGCGCCACCGAAGAGCAGCAGCTTTTCGGTCAGGGTTGTTTTCCCCGCATCGGGGTGACTGATCACGGCGAAGGTACGCCGGCGTTCTATCTCTTGTTTCAATGTCATTTCATTATAAGCAATAAATAAGCTATAAGCAATAAGTGATAAGCTATAAGTGATAAGCTATAAGCAATAAGCGGTTAGCTATAAGCGGTTAGCTATAAGCTATTAGCGGTAAGCTATTAGCTTTGTTTTATATGTTGGATGCAGCGTTGCAGTGCCTCTTCCCATGTCGGGATCTCCACCTGGAAGGCATCACAAATCTTCGAGAGATCCATCACACTGTATGCCGGACGACGGGCTGCCGTGGGGTAGTCGGCTGTGGTCACCGGTACCACCTTGCAGTTTTTAATACCCGCTATTGTCCTGATCGCCTCGGCAAAGCCGAACCAGCTGGTTTCACCCCGGTTGGAGAAGTGGTAGATACCTGATTTCCAGCCGCCCTGCTCACTCTGCTGCAGGATATGGAGCATCATCTCGGCCAGATCGATGGCGTAGGTAGGGCTGCCCTGCTGGTCGGCAACCACGGTAAGCTGTTCCCGCTCCTGCATCAGTCGGAGCATCGTCTTTACGAAGTTGGAGCCATATTCCGAATAGAGCCATGAGGTGCGCAGGATCATCCACTCACCACCCACTGCTTGTAACAACTGCTCACCTTTCAGCTTGGTCTCACCGTAAACAGACAAAGGGTGGGCTTCCGATTCCTCATTGTAGGGGATAGTGGATGTTCCGTCGAACACGAAATCGGTAGAGAGATGAATCACCTTAACCCCATACTGTTTCGCCACCAGGGCGATGTTCTCCACACCGGTGGCATTGATCGCCCAGGCTCTCTCCCGCTCAGTTTCTGCCTTGTCGACAGCTGTATAGGCCGCACAATTGAGGATATAGCGAATCTGCTGACCCACCACGAATGATTCAATCTGCGACCGGTCTGTGATGTCCAGCTCTCCGGCATCGGTGAAGAAAAAACGGAATGGCAGGTTCATCATTCCGGTGAGCCGCCTGAGGGCACAACCCAGCTGCCCGTCGCCACCTGTCACCAGTACATGTTGCTGTATCAGGCCGTAGAAGTATTGCTCTTTCTGTGATTCCTTCTCAGTGCCTCCCAACGCTTTGCTCATCCCGGTAAATATGGCCATATCCTATTCCTCCTTCTGCTTGTCAATTGTCTGGTACTTCTTTGAAAGAAGGCGCAACAACGAAGTAATCTGTGCCACGGCTGCCTGCGTTTCACCGGTGATATCCCGTTTCTGAAGCTTCAGCAACAGGTAACCGTACAACGCGGTAAAACAGGTCTCCAACTCAAGGAGCTGCTTGTCGCCCGTCTTGGACCGCAATGCCACGATATGGGGCAGCGCGTGGTAGTAAAGGGCAATATATTCAGTCTCTTTCGGATCTTTGAGCAACCGAAGATGTGCATCAGTAAGGTCGATAATCAGGTTTTTGTTAATCTGCAGATGACCCTCCTGCTGCACCCCTTCGTGCTGCATCATCATGATCAGCCCCTCGTACCAGTCGCGGGCAGTCACCCGCTCCTCTTCGGTAACATAGGCAGAATCGATCAGCGATCGTTGCACCTGCTCGATGTCCAGGTTGCAGGCACGCAAGAGGTCTTCTGTCTGCCACATGTAAAGCAGGTACTCGGCTATGTTCTCCTGTTTGTTGGGGATCTTCATTTCTGCGGGTTTTGGGGACGGGTGTCCCTACACCCGAATCTTTTCACTAAATTTGCCACAAAAATACAACAATATGCTCAAGTTTCATGTCATTGAATCAGGTTATTTTCTGGGTGATGGCGGGGTGATGTTCGGTCCCGTACCGAAAAAGTACTGGTCGGCCAAGTACAAGGTGGATGAAAAGAACATGTGCGAGATGTCGCTGCGCTGCCTTTTCATTGAGACCGAAAACCGGCGGATACTGGTGGATGCGGGGCTGGGCGACAAGCATGAGGCACGGTTGAAATTCTTTCAACCCTACAACCAGAAGAGCATGGTGGAGGAGATCCGGAAAATCGGCTACGAACCGGAAGAGGTGACCGATGTGATCCTGACCCACCTCCATTTCGACCATTGTGGAGCCAGCACGGTGTTGAACGAAAAAAATGAGGCTGTTCCCACCTTTCCCAACGCCACCTACCGGGTGAGCCTCTCCCAGTGGAAGAACTACCGCAACCCCACCCTCTTCGAAAAGGGCTCCTTCTTCCCGGAGAACATCGAACCGGTCTACAATGCGGGACAGCTGCAGTTCGTGCTGGGCGACACGAAGCTGGACGACCAGATCCGATTGGAGCTTTACGACGGCCACACACCGGGACAGATTGTGCTGCTCTTTGAAACGGAGGATGAGAAGTATGCCTTCCCGGGCGACGTGGTGCCCACCTCACTCAACATTGCACTCAGCTGGCTCTCGGCCTACGACAACAGCGTGGTTGTCGCCATGGAGGAGAAGAAACGGTTTCTCGACAAGGCAAAAAAAGAGAAACGGACTCTTATCTTTTACCACGATGCCTATACCCCCATGGCAAAATTATAAGTATCAGTTGGTCGATCTTTTTCGGTAAATCAGAATGACTCCATTTTTCCCCTTCTCACCATAGAGATCCACTGCCCGATTCCCTTTAATTACTTCCATCGACTCAATCTCATGGGGTGAAACGGATTGCAGGTCAAATGCAGCTTCCTGAATCACACCATCCAGAATCAAAAGTGGTTTGTCACTCTCATAGAAGTCAAATGTCTTTCTCAAATCTTTTTTTGTAGTAATGATGATGACACCCTCTTTGCCTCTTTCGCCAAATTCTTCGGCAGCATGCTGTTTGAGCACATCAATGGTCTCAATGAGTTCGGGGTCAATATCACTTATCGACTCAACTTCCTTTCCATCCAATATGAAGAGTGGTTGAGCTCCCACTCCGCCACTCGCAATCATTGATATAGAATCTATATCATTCATCGATCCATATCCAATCACTTTCAAGAACTTCAACTCTTTTTGTTTGGTCTTCATTCCTTGAGCCCGGGTCGTGTCCGGCTGATCTCCCACTTTAGCTGCAACATCAATTGAGTCATCTTTTGTTACAATTCTCACCTTCCTCAATTCGATTGAACCATTTGATTTTGCAACAATATCATCCGAAAAAACAATTGTATCACCTTCCGGCACTGCCATCTCAAGTGATTGTTCAATAGCCTTTTCAGGAATGCTTGCATTCAATTTCGGAACGGAGAGTGCCACCATTACCAGGAACAAGGAGGGGATCGCGGCGGTGTAACGCCATTTCATCTGTTTGTCACTGCTCTTTTTCATCATCATCTGAATTCTTTTGTGCAAATCGCGCTGACGGAAATTGTTTGCCAATGCAAACTTTTGCTCACCCACGCTCTTGCGGATTAATAGTAGTTGATATTGTTTTATTTCGACACCTTCATTAAGTACTTGCGCATCTGCCTGATATTCATGTACCGACTGTATCTCACGGCGCAATAACCAGGAAAAGG
>JAEWQF010000042.1 GCA_023399295.1 Bacteroidota bacterium | reverse complement strand
GGATGAAGCCTATGTAACCCTCAGGGATATACCCTATTACAAAGGCAGTGAGAAGCAAACGGATGAATATATCCGGGAGCGCTGCCGGCTCGACATCACCTACCCGAAAGACAAAACAGGGTTTGCAACGGTAGTCTGGTTCCATGGAGGCGGACTTACCGGCGGAAGCAAGGAGCTGCCGGAAGCATTGAAACGCGACGGAATCTGCGTGGTGGGAGTGAACTATCGGCTGGCACCGCGCGTGAAAGCACCCGCTTACATCGAGGATGCTGCGGCAGCTGTGGCCTGGGTCTTTCGTCATATCGGCGAGTACGGGGGTGATTCCACCCGCATCTTTCTCTCCGGGCACTCTGCCGGGGGCTATCTGGTGATGATGACCGGTCTCGACAAGCAATATCTCGCGGCGCATGATATCGATGCAAACAAGATTGCGGGCCTCGTCCCGCTGAGTGGTCAGACCATCACCCACTTCTCCATCCGACAGGAATATGGCATGAAGGATACCCATCCGCTGGTGGACCAATACGCTCCGCTCTACCATGTCCGTCCTGATGCGCCACCGCTCCTGTTGATCACCGGTGACCGCGAACTGGAGATGTTGGGCCGCTATGAAGAGAATGCCTACCTGGCACGCATGATGAAGGTGGCGGGACACAGTCAAACCCGACTGCGGGAACTGCAGGGTTACGGGCATGGGATGACCTACCCAGCCTTTCCCCTGGTCGTGGAAGAGATCAGACACATTGTGGATCACAGTAAGAATCAATGAGAATCACTCACAGGGTGTAATAAGCCTGTCAATGGCAGTTCATTTTTTTATCCCGGCGGGATTGACTACCTTTGCAGGTTTAAAATGCAGAAGGTATGTTATCGAACATTCGTCCAAAAGAGACCGATGAGCTATACGCCACACCCATTTTACAACAAACGGCTTTCTGGTCGGAGGTGAAAGCTTCACTGGGGGCTGGCACACTGGCCGTTAATTTCACAGCGGACACATCAGCCTTGCAGGGAACGACCGGTGGGCAGGAAATGATCCAATCGGATTTGTTGATCATTCTGAGACAAATAGACCGAAATCATTGTGTGGCATATGTCCCATACGGTCCCGAGCTGGAGCCCGTCGATGAGTTCCAGGGAATGTTTCTGGAAGAGTTGTCGGAGTCACTCCGATCCTGTCTGCCCAACAACTGCATCCTGATCCGGTATGATCTCTGCTGGGAGTCATACTGGGCCAAAGAGCAGGATCATTTTGATGAGAATGGCATCTGGAGGGGTGAACCGGAACAATCATCGCAGGAGTTTCGTTTTAACTACAACACACAGCAGTGGAACTTTCGGAAAGCGACGACCAACATACTCCCCTCCCACACCATCTATCTGAATCTGAAAGAGGACAAAGGAATCCTGCTCCAGAAGATGAAGCCCAAGACCCGCTATAACATAGGATTGGCTCATCGCAAGGGAGTCACAGTACGCACGATGGGGTTGGACGGGATGGATATCTGGTATGAACTCTATAGAGAGACCGCCGGACGAAACCATCTACTGCTCAACGACAAGAGATATTTCGAAGCGGTACTCACCGCACAGGCCGATGATACCCGTTCACCTGCCGATGTGCGACTGCTGGTGGCCCTGAAAGATGAAACACCCCTGGCAGCCCTTTTCCTGGTGATCACCCGCAACCGTGGCTCCTACCTCTATGGGGCCTCCTCATCCCACCAGCGTAACCTGATGGCACCTTATGCGCTGCAGTGGGAAGCCATTTGCCAGTCGCAGGAGGCAGGTTGCACCGAATATGACATGTTTGGTATCTCACCCAACCCGGACCCCCATCATCCCATGTATGGCCTCTACAAGTTCAAATCAGGTTTCGGTGGCGACATCCACCACAGCCTGGGTTGCTGGGATTATCCACTCAACGATGAGATGTATACCCTCTTTCGGGCTTCGGAGTTGCACAGCCAGGGTTATCATTTGGTCTGACAAGAAAAGTTAAACCAAAAACCTTTCTTTCAGACAGCTGTTTTATCTTGTCAAAACCACCACAACCTGTATGAACAGGTTATTTAACAGACCCAACAATGAACATCATAGAACCACTACAGTGGCGCTACGCCACCAAACGAATGACCGGAGAAAAGATTCCGGAGAAGGAACTTGAATCGATACTGGAGGCGCTCCGACTGACACCCTCGGCATACGGATTACAACCCTACAGTGTGGTATTGACCGATAACAGGGAACTGTTGCAGCAGATATTCGAGCAATCCTGTCCCCAGGTAGTGTTGAAGCAATGCTCACACCTGCTGATCTTCAAAGCGAAGAAACAACTCGATGATGCCTGTGTGGAGGAATACCTGGAGGAGTTCAGGCGTGTCAGAAATGCTTCAGATGCCCATATCGAGGGATATAGGGAAAAGATACAACGTGTGATCAATGACCCGGCGATCAATACCTTCAACTGGAGTACCCACCAGACCTACCTGGCCCTGGGTTATGCCACCTTCGCCGCGGCACTGCTGGGGATCGACGCCACTCCCATCGAGGGATTCGACCCGAAGGCACTCAACCGGCTGCTCGCGCTCAATGAAGAAGAGGAGGAGACAGTACTGATGCTCACCCTCGGATACCGTGATACCGGAGAGGACAGGCTGGCACACCAGCCCAAGGTAAGAAAACCGCTCCACAAGCTAGTGGAGCGGCTGTAATTGGGAAATGGCAAGGAACAATGAATCAGGGAATCCGATAGACAATGCTGTTGATGTTCATCCCCGCTCCCACGGATGCCAGGATGATGACATCACCACCCTTGAGGTCGTGACCATCCATCTCCTCACGCGAGATGAGATCGAGCAGCGTAGGCACGGTGGCTACCGATGAGTTACCCAACCAGGAGATTGTCATCGGCATGATGGTCTCAGGCATCTCTTTCAGGTTGTAAAGTTTGAACAAACGATGCAGGATGGCATCATCCATCTTGCCGTTAGCCTGATGGAGCAATACCTTGCGGATATCGGTGATCTGCAATCCCAGCTTGTCCAGTCCCGCCTTGATCGTCTTAGGCACATTCTCCAGTGCATACTGGTAAAGACGACGTCCCTGCATCTTCAGATAATAGTCTTTCTTCTCTGCCAGCTCGGGGTTGTAGGAGTAACCCATTCGCAGCATTTGTACGTAATCGAGTGCGTCACTGCGGGAGTTGTGTCCCAGGATACCGAGCGGGGTGTCGCTTTCGCGTCCTTCAATGATGGCAGCTCCGGCACCGTCGGCATAGATCATGCTGTCACGGTCGTGCGGGTCGGCCACACGCGACAGGATGTCGGCACCGACCACCAGCACTTTTTTCGCATCCCCCGAACGGATGAAGTAGTCGGCCTGGATCACCGCCTGTACCCATCCGGGACAACCAAACAGGATGTCATATGCTACGGAGAAGGGGTTGACAATACCCAGCTTTTGTTTCAATCTTGAGGCAAGCGAAGGCACCACATCCATTCGCATGTTATCCGCCATTGTCTCACCAAAGTTATGTGCAAAGATGATGTAATCAAGCTCTTCCTGATCCACTCCGGCAGCTTCTATGGCACGCTGTGCCGCGATCAGTGCCAGATCGGAGGTCACCTGGTTCTCTTCAGCATAACGCCGTTCAGAGATGGTGGTGATCTCCTCAAATTTCTGCACGATAGACTCATTGGGTGATGTGATCTTCTCTCCCGATGATTCGTAAAACTGGTTGGCAAGAAAAGCATCGTTCTTCACCTGTCGGGGTGGTACATAACTCCCGGTCCCTGTAAATACGCTGTATATTTTACTCATAAACTGTAATTCGGTTGAAGTTTTGGCATTTATCCATATCTCTCATTCAAACAGATTGACAACCATGCGCTTAATCATATAATCTATCATTAAAACAATCAAATAGCTCGCGCAAAGGTAAAAATTAATTTTTGAATTTCATCCATTTTCAGTTCTTATCACAGCCGCACCGGAAGCTACCGGTGAATTGGTGATATCCTCATGAAGTTCAAGGTCAAAAAACGAAGCCGCTGCAGTCACATGATCAAATACATCGGAAGTAATATCCTCATATTGTAGCCAGTTGGTGGTAGCGGTGAAAAAGTAAAGCTCCAGGGGGAGTCCCTTTGAAGTAGGTTGCAACTGACGCACAATAAGAAGCATATCCTTGTGTACATCGGGATGATGTCTTAGATAGTTCTTGACATATTGCCGGTATAGACCCATGTTGGTAAGATTTCTGCCGTTCACGGCCAGTGATTTATCGGCACCCGTCGACTGGTTGTATTCCGAAATTTCGTGGCTCCGCGTCACGATATAGTCAGACAGGAGCTGTATCTTTTGCAACTCTTCCAGCTCTACATCGCTCAGAAATCGAATGGTTGACTGCTTCACGCAGACACTTCGCTTCACCCTTCTCCCTCCGGTTTCAACCATCCCCCTCCAGTTCTGGAAAGAGTCCGACACCAGGGAGTAGGGCGGTATGGTGGTGATCGTCTTGTCAAAATTGCGGATCTTAACCGTGGTGAGGGTGATCTGGATCACATCACCGTCGGCACCATATTTGGGCATGGTGATCCAGTCGCCTATCCGCACCATGTCGTTGGCCGACACCTGCATGCTGGCCACCAGTCCGAGGATGGTATCCTTGAAAACCAGCATCAGGATAGCCGACGCTGCACCCAGCCCCCCAAGGATCACGCCCGGTTTTTGACCGGTGAGAATGGAGAAAAGAATGATGAACCCGATGCTGTAGAGAATGATCTTTACCACCTGCACATAGCTGTCCAATGGCTTATCGGCCATGCTGGGACGACTGCGAAGCGTATCAGTAAAAGCGTTTACCAGCGAAGCAATCAGCCATATCACATAAAAGATCAGAAAAATATCCACCAGCTTATCCACCAGTAGCATGGTCCGAGGGAAGAGATCGAAGATGATGGGGATAGATCCTTTCACCAGGCTGAAGGGGATGATCATCGCCAGGAAATGGGGAAAACGACGCAGTGCGAGATGTCGCAGCAATTCGATACCGGTGATTCTGGCGGCTCGGTTCAGGATGGCATGAAGGATGCGACGGGTGAGATACTGTACCATGAAGACCAGCAGTACAAGCACCACAAGCAATAGCAACAGATTGATATATTTCACCCAGTTTTCGGGAACAGCAGCGTTTGTCAGCAGTTGGATACTCCATTCACTGATGGCATTGGTAGAGCGGGAGATCTGTTCGATCTTTTCTTCGTTCATGATTTGCTTCGTTTGGTTATGAATAAACACAAATATACGAAATTTGGACGTTGCCAACAAACCACACTTTTTTCAACTATTATCGGCATCATTTCCAAGAATCATCGTATATTTGTAAAAGCGGTCCGTAGCGCCTCATGGGGGTTCTTCGGAAGTATCACACCTTGACCACGCTGGCTTTTGGCCACGTAAACAGTGTAGGGGAATTGCAGTATCAACAAAATTAAAAAAAGAGTTATATCTATGGGAAAAGTATTGATCATTGGTGCCGGCGGTGTAGGGACGGTGGTAGCCAACAAGGTGGCTCAGAACAGCGACACCTTCACTGGCATCATGCTGGCCAGTCGCACCAAAAGCAAGTGTGACGCCATCGCCGAGGATGTGAAACGGCGCACCGGTGTCACCATCGAAACCGCCAGGGTGGATGCCGACAATGTGCCTGAACTGGTGGCACTGATGAACGATTATAAACCGAAACTGGTGATCAACGTGGCACTCCCCTACCAGGATCTGACAATCATGGATGCCTGCCTCGAAGCGGGGGTCCACTACCTGGATACGGCCAACTACGAACCGAAGGATGAAGCCAAATTTGAATACAAATGGCAGTGGGCCTATCGGGATAAGTTTGAGAAAGCAGGACTCACCGCCATCCTGGGTTGTGGTTTCGATCCCGGTGTGACAAGTATCTACACCGCCTACGCTGCCAAACATCATTTCGATGAGATCCATTACCTCGACATTGTGGACTGCAATGCGGGAGACCATGGCAAAGCGTTCGCTACCAACTTCAATCCGGAGATCAATATCCGCGAGGTGACCCAGAAAGGCAAGTACTGGGAGAACGGAGAATGGGTAGAAACAGAACCGCACGAGATCCACCAGCCACTCACCTATCCTGAGATCGGCCCCAAGGAGTCCTATGTGATCTTTCACGAGGAGCTGGAATCATTGGTAAAGAACTTCCCCACCCTCAAGCGGGCACGCTTCTGGATGACCTTCGGACAGGAGTACCTCACCCACCTGCGGGTGATCCAAAACATTGGCATGGCACGAATCGACGAAGTGGAATACAATGGACAGAAAATAGTACCCATCCAGTTCCTGAAAGCAGTGCTGCCCGACCCGGGTGAGCTGGGAGAGAACTACACCGGCCAGACCTCCATCGGCTGCCGCATCCGTGGCATCAAGGATGGCAGGGAGCGCACCTACTACATCTACAACAACTGCAGTCATGAGGCGGCTTACAAGGAGACAGGAGCACAGGGCGTCAGCTATACCACCGGCGTACCGGCTACCATTGGTGGCATGATGTTCATGAAAGGCCTTTGGGAGAAACCGGGTGTCTTCAACGTAGAGGAGTTTGATCCCGACCCGTTCATGGAGCAACTCAACAATCAGGGACTGCCCTGGCATGAGCTGTTTGACGTTGATCTGGAGGTCTGACGCTACTTTTTTCAAAACCTTGCAATCAGATTGCAGGGTTTTTTTCTACTTTTGTAAAGCACAACCCATTTATTGTTGATTTTCTATGAGTCCCAAAAGCCTGGTAAATATCGGCGATTACAACAAAGAGGATATCCTGCGCATATTGCTTACCGCCTCCCGCTTTAAGGAGAACCCCAACCGGGATCTCCTGCAGGGAAGGGTGTGCGCCACACTCTTCTTCGAGCCCTCCACCCGTACACGACTCAGCTTCGAGACAGCTGTCAACCGACTGCGGGGACGTATCATCGGTTTTTCCGATGCCGCCACCAGCAGCTCCACCAAGGGTGAATCGCTCAAAGACACCATCATGATGGTAAGCAACTACACCGATCTGATCATCATGCGCCACCACCTTGAAGGATCGGCCCGCTATGCTTCCGAGATATCACCCGTACCGGTGATCAATGCGGGTGATGGTTCCAACCAGCATCCCACGCAGACAATGCTCGACCTGTTCACCATCTACGAGACACAAGGCACCCTGGAGAACCTGGTCATCACCGTGGTGGGCGACCTCAAATATGGTCGGGCTGTTCACTCACTGATCCAGGGACTGTCGCATTTCAACCCCACCTTCCACTTCGTGGCACCGGAGGAACTGGCCATACCCGAGAAGTACAAAGTTTTTTGCGACACCCATGGGATCCCCTATTGGGAGCATACCGACTTCTCCCCCGAGGCGATCAATGGCTCCGACATCCTTTACATGACACGCGTTCAGAAGGAGCGGTTTACCGACCTGATGGAGTACGAGAAGGTGAAGAATATCTATGTGCTGCACAATGAGATGCTCAACGACTCCCGGGGGAACCTGAAGGTGCTCCATCCCCTTCCCCGGGTGAAGGAGATCAATCAGGATGTCGATGACAATCCCAAGGCATATTACTTTCAGCAGGCGAAGAATGGCATGTATGTACGCCAGGCTGTGATTTGCGATCTGCTGGGTATTGAGGTGAGATAACCCAATTAAAGAGCAACAATTATGAGAAAAGAATTGCAGGTGGCCGCTCTTGAGAACGGCACAGCCATAGATCATATCCCCACCGCTGCTGTCTTCAAGGTGGTATCACTGTTACAACTGCAGAAGCTGAACAACCGAATCACCATCGGCAACAACCTCAAAAGTGCCAAGATGGGCGGTAAGGGGATCATCAAAGTCTCCGACAAGTACTTCCGCGAGGATGAGATCAACCGCATCGCCCTGGTGGCACCCAATGTGAACCTGAACATCATCCGCAACTTCGAGGTGGTGGAGAAAAAGAAGGTGGTGCTCCCAGACGAGATCGTCGAGATTGTCCGTTGCAACAACCCCAAATGCATCACCAACAACGAGCCGATGAAAACGCGCTTCCATGTGATCGACAAGGAGATGGTGGAGCTGCAGTGCCATTACTGTGAGCTCAAGATCAGGAAAGAGGATATTGAATTGATCTAAACAATGAAACAAGACTGGAAACCGGGGACGATGATTTACCCGCTACCGGCTGCTTTGATCAGCTGTGGCAGCGACCCCGGTGAATACAACATCATTACCATCAGCTGGGTGGGCACCATCTGCTCCGATCCTCCCATGTGCTCCATCTCAATCAGGCCATCACGTCACTCCTACGAAATCATCAAACGCACCGGGGAGTATGTGATCAACCTCACCACCGAAAAACTGGCCAGGGCCACCGATTGGTGCGGGGTACGTTCGGGCAGGGATTACAACAAGTTTGAAGAGATGAAGCTGACAGCCGCGAATGCTTCGTTGGTGAATGCCCCGCTGATAGAAGAGAGTCCTGTTTGCATTGAATGTCGTGTCAGGGAGATCATCCCGCTCGGTTCACACGATATGTTCATCTCGGAGGTGGTGAACGTGCGGGTTGAGGAGCAATACCTCGATCCCGCTACCGGTCGCTTCGATATGCAACAAGCCGGGTTGCTGGCATACTCTCACGGTCATTACTACGGATTGGGGAAAAAGATCGGCAAATTTGGCTGGAGCGTACAGAAAAAGAAGAAAAAGAAGCGTTAACAACAGAATTGTATCACAATCCAATTTACAAACAATCATTTGCATCATGCCTGTCAATCTACCCGATAAACTGCCTGCAGTTGAGATACTGAAAAATGAACACATCTTCGTAATGGATGACCTGCGTGCTTCTACCCAGGACATCCGTCCCTTGAAAATATTGGTACTGAACCTGATGCCACTCAAGATCACCACGGAGACCGATCTGATAAGGCTGCTCTCCAACTCACCGCTGCAGGTTGAGATTGAGTTCCTGGGACTCTCATCCCACACTCCCAAAAACACCCCCATCGAACATCTGATGTCGTTCTACACCACGTTTGGAAAGGTGAGGAATCGTTTTTACGACGGCATGATCATCACAGGTGCGCCTGTGGAGATGATTCCCTTTCAGGAGGTGACCTATTGGAATGAGATCACGCGGATCTTCGACTGGGCACGCACCCATGTCACCTCCACCTTTTACATCTGCTGGGGAGCACAGGCGGCACTGCATCATTTCTACGGCATCAACAAGTACCCGCTCAATGAAAAGTTGTTCGGTGTCTTCCGTCACACCCTCAACAATCCTGCCTTTCCCCTGTTTCGTGGCTTCGACGACACCTTCTATGCACCGCATAGCCGTCATA
Source organism: Bacteroidota bacterium (assembly GCA_023399295.1). Classification (GTDB taxonomy): domain Bacteria; phylum Bacteroidota; class Bacteroidia; order Bacteroidales; family Dysgonomonadaceae; genus Proteiniphilum. The sequence goes on along the minus strand of JAEWQF010000042.1, from coordinate 81,943 downwards.
CTTCTGTCAATAGAGAGGAGATCATGCAGTGTCAGGAGTTGACAATCCTCTCCGAATCGGATGAGGCGGGTGTTTACATTGTTTCTTCGAGAGGTGGTAGGGAGTTTTATGTGACAGGTCATTCCGAATATTCACCACTCACCCTGCACAACGAATATCTGCGCGACAAAGAGAAAGGAATGGACTCGGTGATGTTGCCACTCAACTATTATCGGAACAATGACCCGACACAACCACCACTGGTACAGTGGCGATCACATGCAAACCTATTATACATCAACTGGTTGAACTACTTTGTTTATCAGTCAACCCCCTTTGTCATCACTGAGATTGCACAACTGGGTGAACTGTGACATTGCCACTTTAATCAGCTCTCACCGGGTTGTTGCGAACTTCATACATACCGGCTTGTGCACCAGAATATCCTGATGGGTATTGGTGAGCAGTCCACTGGTTTCATCCACCGAAAAAACCTGTATCCTGTTTTCATCCCTGCTGGCAACCAGCAGGTACTTGCCGTTGGGTGTGATCACAAAGTTACGGGGATGTGTCGCGGTGGGTTGATATCCCACTTTGGTCAGCGTGCCCTCTTCCCGATCAATGGCGAAGATCGCGATGCCATCCGCCTGCAAACGGTTGGAAGCATACAGAAAACGGCCATCGGGCGAGACATGGATGTCGGCACTCCCCCCTGCCTGCAGTGAATCCGCTGCAATCACCTGCTTCTGCACCAGTTCACCACGATGATGGGCATAGACCACCACCTTACCCGACAATTCACCCAGCAGGTACAGGTATCTGCCACCATCGGGATGAAAAGCAAAGTGACGGGGACCGGTGCCGGGTGGTGTCTCAATCTCTGTCATGCTATTTTTCTGTATCACCGGTTGCCCCAGAAAGGGTCTCTCCAGCACGTCGAAACGATACAACTTATCGTTTCCAAGGTCGGCGGCAAACAAAAAGAGACCGTCGGGTGAATAAGCCACACTGTGAAGATGGGGTTGCTGCTGACGCAGCGTGTCGGGACCCGATCCGCTGAATCGGATCAGCGAAAGCAACGGTGAGAGGCTGCCGTCATCGTTCACCTGAAAAGAGGAGATGCTTCCCCCACCATAATTGGCTGTATGCACATTGTGCCCCATCGCGTCAATGGTGATGTAGCAGGGAGCTGCCCCATTTGTTTTCTGCGAGTTGATCGGTTGCAGCGTGCCGTTATGCTTGTCGAAGGAGAACGCATGCACGGCACTCTGTTGCTCGTTGTTCTCTGCTACGGCATAGAGATATTGTTCATCGGGACTGAAGGTAAGGTAGGATGGATTGGACACTTCCGTCATTCCGGCCGAGTCACTTTCACCGGTGAGGATGTCAAAACGGTAAAGGTAAATACCCTGGCTGCCCTCATCGCTTGTGTAGGTTCCCACCGCAAGGAAGAGCCTATTGTTGCTATCCATCAATCCTGAGTCCGCCGCCGCTGTCATCTCAGCTGTTGTGTGGTTGGCAGCACGATTGCCAGTACAGGAGATAGTGAGTGTGGTTGCAAGTGTGAGCAATGTCATCAATCGGAACATTTTGATTGTTTTTTTACTGGTGATTTTCCCTGCTAAAATAGCCCTTTTTTTACTGTCGGTGACACTACTGAACGAAAAAAGAGCACATTTAGCCTGAAAAGTTGCGAATATGGGAGAGTCTGCGTACTTTTGCATCTTGAAAAAACAGATCAAAAATTCAATCGCAAATTACACCACCTATGTTATCCAAGATATTATCGGTCACCGGTCGTCCCGGCCTCTACAAACTCATCTCCACAGGAAAGAATCTGAACATCGTTGAATCGGTCGACAACGGCAAACGACTCCCGGTATATGTGCATGAGAAAGTGGTGGCACTGAGTGATGTCTCCATCTATACCAACGAGGGTGATACTCCCTTGCGCGAGGTGCTCAATCGCATGAAGACGAAAGAAAACGGAGGCAAGGCATCGGTGGGCAACAAGGCATCGGGGAACGAGCTGTTTGCCTATCTGAAAGAGGTACTCCCCGATTACAACCGTGAGAGTGTCTATGCTTCTGATGTGAAAAAAATCATCTCATGGTACAACATACTGATTGAGAATCAGATCACCCTGGAAGAAGAAGAAGAAACGACCGGGAGTGAAGAGGCAGAGAGTCCCATCGCAGAAGCGGAATAAAGTCATTCATTACCGGATGGCACCCTTCTGTTTCCTTTTCAGTAAAAAAACGATCACCATCCGTTCAACTAAATCGCTGGCAAATTGAATCTGAAGAACCTTTTCACACGTGCCGGAGCAGGTATCATCTATATCCTGGTAATCCTCCTGGGTGTTCTGGGGGGACGTTACTCCTTTCTGGCCATCTTCGGAATCATCCTTGCCATGGGTCTGTTTGAGTTCTACCGGATGGTAGAAAAAGACACCTCACATGCCATCAGTAAAATCTTCAACATCACACATGGCCTGCTACTCTTTGGCTCGGTGTATCTCTACCTTGAAGGCATCACCGTTGTTGCATTGCCGGTGATTATACTGATTTATCTGCTTATTCTCTTTGCCTCGGCTATCTTTATCAAACGACAGGATATCCTGCACGGCATCATCTATTCCGTATTCGGACAGATGTACATCACAATGCCCCTGAGCCTTCTGATGGTGCTCTCATATACCTATCAGCAGAATATGTCGTCCAGCGGGTACGACTGGTCTCCCCTGCTGGCACTCTTTGTTTTTATCTGGGTGAATGACACCGCTGCCTATTTCATTGGTTCGCTCATCGGAAAGCACAAACTCATCCCCCATATCTCACCCAAAAAATCGGTAGAGGGATTCATTGCAGGCATCTTATTCACCATGCTCTCGTCGTTTGTCTTCGCCCGCTTCTTCCCGGAATTCTCATCCCTTCATTGGATGGGTCTTGCACTGGTGGTTGCCCTGTTTGGTACGGTGGGCGATCTCTTCGAGTCGCTCATCAAGCGTACCTGTTCGGTGAAAGATGCAGGAAGACTCATTCCGGGTCATGGTGGCATCATGGACCGTATCGACAGTTTGCTGGTGGCGATACCGGCTGCTTACCTCTATCTGATTCTCTTTTTGTCTTAACTCCAATTATTTCCGCTACTCAAGCGAACAAAGATCAGAGATCAGCTGTTTTTATGAAACAGGATGAGAATACCTATCATCCACCCTGTACAACAAACATAAACTACACCAACAAGAGGCATCGTTATGTATAAGAGACTGATTGGGACCAATGCAGGCATCATCTGGAACCTGTTGAACAACAACCAGAGATGGAACATTGCCAGCCTTCGCGAAGCATCCGGTTTAAATGAAAAAGAGATTTATACTGCCATAGGATGGCTAGCCAGGGAGAATAAAATTGAAATTGACAAGTCCCACAAGGGTGATGAGGAGTACTACCTTGTGATTGAGTATTACTTTTGATCAAACAGGCAGAAGCCTGACAGACAAAAAGGTCCCGGCATGCGTCGCGGACCTTTTTTTATGACACCCTCACATGGGGGTTCTCACATCACCCCTCTCTCACGCAATCGTTGCTGCCACTTCCAGGCCGATCTCATTGTCTCTTCTATCGACACCTCCGCTTTCCACCCCAACACGTTGTTGGCCCTGTCAGGCTGTGCCCATATCTGTTCAATATCACCTTCCCGCCGTCCCTCGATGCGGTAGTTAAGCCGTTGGCCCGATACCTGTTCAAAGCAGGCTACCAATTCCAACACAGACAGACCTGTGCCGGTGCCCAGGTTGAAGATCTCCACCGACTCATCCGATTGGTTGTGAAGTATCCGTTCAATTGCTTTGACATGTGCCTTGGCAAGATCCACCACATTGATGAAGTCACGGATACAGGAGCCGTCGGGGGTGTTGTAGTCGTTACCGAAGACACTGAGCTGCTTGCGAATGCCGATACCTGTCTGTGTGATATAGGGAACCAGGTTCTGCGGAACCCCCAGTGGCAACTCACCGATCTCGGCGGAAGGATGGGCACCAATCGGATTGAAATAACGAAGCAGAATGCTTTTGATTGGCGCACCCGAGTGGATGAAATCCTGGATGATCTCCTCATTGATCTGTTTGCTGTTTCCATAGGGTGATGCTGCCGGCTTGATGGGTGCATCCTCGTCGATGGGATTGCTGTCAGGCTCCCCATAGACGGTGCAGGAAGAGGAGAAGACGATGCCCTTCACATTGTGTGTTGGCATCAGTTCCAACAGGTTGATGAGCGAGAGCAGGTTGTTGCGGTAATAGAGCAATGGTTTCTGAACCGACTCACCCACAGCCTTGCTTGCTGCGAAATGAATGATGCCGTCGAACGACTGTTTCATAAACAATGCCTTCAGTGCATCCATATCGGTACAGTCCAGCTTGTCGAAGCGGGGGCGGATGCCGGTGATGCGGGTGATTCCTTCCAGCACATCTGCATTAGAGTTAGAGAGGTTATCAATGATGACCACTTCGTATCCTGCCTGTTGCAACTCAACAACAGTATGGGAACCGATGTACCCCGTCCCCCCTGTTACCAGAATTTTCTTTGCCATAACGATCTATGTTGACTGATTTGTTTGTTTGTTTGATTCTGTTACAAATTTATAAAATAAAACCGGGAGAGCTTGCTGAATGGATACAAAAGAGAGTACTTTTGCAGAAAAAAAATGAGAGTCATCGATCTACCCAAGGAGGTTGCATTGCGTAAGCCGGCATGGAATAAATGGTATGAGAAGAATAAACGGCGCCTGATGAAGATGGATCGTGAGATCATGCAACTACACCTGGAGGCGGAGGCTGAAACCGATTGCCTGGCATGTGGCAATTGTTGCCGTTCACTGGGACCGATGATCCTGCCCGACGATGTGGACCGTATTGGAAAAGCACTTCGCATCAAGCCCTCACAGGTTATTGCGCGATATCTCCGGATTGATGAAGATGGCGATCAGGTCTTTCAATCGATGCCCTGCCCTTTTCTGGGCGACGACAACTACTGTCGCATTTATGAGCACAGGCCACGGGCTTGTCGTGAATATCCGCATACCAACCGGAAGAAGTTTTACCAGCTATTCTCCTTGTCTGTGAAGAATGCGGAGACCTGTCCCATTGTCTTCAAGGTGTTGGATAAACTGACTGCTGGCGGGTAATCCCCGGCAGGTAACGAATGCCATCAATCATGGAAGCAGGGGGTCTGAACCGACGCGGAACTGTTTCCAATTCTTTTTTTACTATATTTGTCAAAAAATGTGATCATACACCATCTGTCAGCATGTCTTTCAGCATAAAAACATACCATCACAAGAAGGATCTGCCCCCACTGGAAGAGGTAAATTTCTTCCATTACCCCTCCTCTTTCGACTGGTATGAGCAGATCCCTGCCTACAAACCGATGATGTTGGTTGCTTTCGACCAGGAAAAACCGGTTGCCGCACTCTTCGCCATCCTCGTCAGAAAAAACCGGTTGCTGCGTCATTCACTTTTCAGACGCTGCATCATCTCACAGCCCCCCTCCTTCTTTGGCAAGGACCTGCCAGAAATTGAGCTGTTTGAATTATTGATCACCAGATTGGTGCAGGAGGTGAAACACAAAGTCTTTCTGATCCGTTACGAGAACCTGGGCAATGCAATCTTCGGCTACAGGGGATTCCGTGAGAATCATTTCTTTTCGGTGAAATGGATCAACATCCGCAACTCGCTGCAACGAAGAAGGAAGCTATGGGATCAGCTCTTTCCATCACGCAAGAATCAGGTGAACAGGGCATTGAAAAAGGGAGTACGCATGGAGGAGATGCTTTCAGACGATGACCTGCCTGAGATTTACAAGCTGATCAGGGATACCAACCAGAAAAAGATCAGACGCCGTTTTCCACCTTACACCTATTTCGTGAACTTCTTTCATCATTATGTGAAAAACGGAAAAGGAAAGATCCTGCTCACCCGTTACCAGGGAAAGATCATCGGTGGAGCCATCCTGGGATTCGAAAAGAAAGATCGGGTCTTCTGTCTCTATTATTGGGGCAAATCGAAACGTTACAAACTGCTCTATCCAACCATCTTTACCCTGTATGCCGCCATGAAACAATCGGAAGAAGAGGGCTTTCTCTCTTTCGATTTCATGGATGTGGGATTCATCAACAAGCACAGCGGCCGGTCACGGTTTCTCCTCCAGTTCGGGGGTAAACAGCAGGCTACCAGACGATGGTATCGACTCAATTGGGGCTTACTCAATTTTTTTGCCAACAGAATTTACGACTAAGCCGGGAAGTACCCTGTCCCCATATCCTGCTTCGCAATATTTGCAAAGAAACGCAAACAACAACCGCGATTGGTTGTGCTGTGGGAGATAAAATACTAAATATATTTAAAAAGGAAAGATTTCCTCACTGTTTCTTTGGAGAAGTGAAGCGATGCATGTACATTTGCACTGTGTTTTTCATGGTATTAGATTTAAGGTTAACAATGAAGATTGGTTGTCGTGAGACAACCATTTCTTTTTTATAACCCCCTCTCCGGTTCATTTGTATCTCTCCCACAAAGCAGCATGGATAATCTCTTTCGACTTGTCGATCAAAACCGCCAACTCCTCATCGGTAACCGATGATACATCAATTGGATCGTGAATGATAAGCTCAAGCCTTCCTGGCCTGATAAAACGGCAGTTACGCTTGAGTACGTCGTAGGGACCATTGATTGTGAGCGGTACCACCGGCAGTTGCAGGTCTCGCGCAATGTGATAGGCACCCCGCTTGAAGCGCCCCATTTTACCGGTGTCGGTACGGGCTCCCTCAGGGAAAATCACCATGGAGACACCATCCGTGATCTGAGCCTTTGCCCTTTCAATTGTAGTTGCACGGGAGGCCGCTGTCCTGTTGTCCACAAACACATGTCCCGCTTTTTCGGAAGCAAATCCCACAAAGGGCAGTTTTCGCAGACTCTGTTTTTGGATCCATTTGATGTTCTGATTCAGAAAGCCATACACCAAAAAGATATCGAATGCACCCTGATGGTTGGCAACAAACACATAGGATTGGTTGGGATCGAGCTTCTCATGTCCCGTGGAGTTCACCCGGCAGAGTGCCAGCCAACAGGTGATTCTGGACCAGATATGGGGGGGATTGTATCCCCAATAGCGGTTCCCGAAAAGAGGTGCCATGATCATCACCGTAACTGCGGTAAGGAAGGTAACCAGCAGGAACAACGGCATGAAGATGATCCATTGATAAACAAACAGGGCAATATTCTTCACTGTTTACACATTCTATGGATGAACAATATACAAAAATAAACAAATTCAGAGACCTACCCCTGCCTGAATGGCTCTTTTTTGTGGCAAGTCTCCTTTTTTAAACCCGGTTCGGTTTTTTCTGCCAAATTATTTCCTGGTTTGTCGTTTTTTGTGTTTATTTGCGTTACGAAATCAAAATCATAATTATTATACACATGAAAGAATTTGCGAAGTATTTCGGAGTGATTGTAATGCTCATTGGTGTTGCCGTGCTGGTGTTGCCTTTCCTGATGGGCTCAACAACCAATGTCAGCCTGATCATCGGGTTGTTGCTGGTCGTGGAGGGGATGCTGGGGTATCTCTTTGTCAACAACATGAAAAAGGGAAGCAAGCTGAGCAACCTCATCTGGGCCATCATTCTGTTGGTCCTCCCCTATCTTGTCTTTCTCTTTTTCAAGAAAAAAGCTTACAGCAATGAGGAGTTGGCTGCTTACAACTAATGTGGCCTGAGGGCACGATAAAAAAAACGAACAAAAAACCCTGAGACGTTGTCTCAGGGTTTTTTGTTCGATCCATGCCCCGGCTCATCGGCACTCTTGACGCACCACATAAAGCTGGAAATTCTCATATCGTTTCACCACCACCTCTTCCCCTTTTTCAATAAATCCTTTCAACGAGACGGCATCGTAATATGTCTCCTCCAGAAATATCTTGCCCGATGGCCGAAGGACAGTGGCTGCGACAGCTGTTTTGCCAACCAACAGTCTGGGTTCTGTCGGTACTGAGACAAAACCCTCCTCATCGGCAAGCAGTGCTGCATAGCGCAACATCCCCGGTTTACCTATCCGGCTGGTGAGGTAGATGATCAATCCCACACCCATACCCATACCTCCCAGCACGATCATCACGGCTCTGAAGAGCTGGATTGGATGAACCCCTTCCAGGCTAAACTGGATGTTTCCTACCAGCGCCAGCACCAAAGAGGAGAAGATGAATGTGATGCCCGCGATACCGGGAAGGCCGAATCCGGGAAAGACAAAGAGTTCAAATACAATGAATATCAGGCCTAAAACAAAGAGGAGCACCTCCCAATTCTGGGCATAACCGGTCAGATAGAGCGGTGTAAAATAGAGTATCGCAGCAGTGATGGCCAAGGCCGTGGGGAAACCCATTCCGGGTGACTGCAACTCGAAGTAAATGCCACCGATGATCAACATGATCAGCAATGCCTGTATCACGCCACTGGTGAGGAAACCCTTCACCTTGTCGTAAAAGGTAGGATTGTAGGTCACCATCCTGTAATCGCTCATACCCAGTCGGGTCACGACAAGCTCATGCAGACTCTCGGCTGTTCCCTCACAATAACCAAGTGCCATCGCCTGGGTGGCTGTAAGGGTCACTATCTGTGTCGAATCAGCTAAACCGGGCACGATGATCCGTTCATCCACCATCGCTTCGGCGATCAACGGATCCCTTCGCCATTGATGAAGGGTGTCCCCCCCCACAATTGTTGGTTTTTTACCATGACTCTCGGCAGTTGCGCGCATGATACCCCGCATGTATGACTGGTACTTGTCGGGAGCCGCGTCACCGGTGCCACCCTCCACAACCGTGGCAGCACCGATGGAAGCACTGTGACGCATGTAGATACTGTCGCAGGCAATGGCGATCAGTGCACCTGCCGATGCTGCATTGTTGTCGATGAAGACATAGACAGGCAATGGGCAATTGAGGATGGCGCTGCGCATCGAGTCCGCCTCCATGACCCCTCCCCCGTACGTGTTCATATGCAGTATAACGACATCGGCTTCTTTTTGTGTGGCTGCATGCAATCCGTTTTGAAGATAGATCCAGCTGTTCGAACCAATGTTACCCCGGATGTTGATCCGGTAGATCAACGGCGACTCATCGTCTGCCATCAGGTTGTTGCATAAAAAAAGAAAAGAAAAAAAAAGGAGCCAACCTGCCTGTAAATTTTTCATTTTTTAATAGTTATAGAAGAACAAAGATAATAGATTTGCATTTTAACCGATCACTTTCATCAAAAATGTGTATATTTGTCATTCAATTTAACAATATGAGCACAATTTTACTAAGCATAGGATCCAATACGTTCGCAAAGACCAACATTGACAAAGCCAAGAGGATGCTGTCACGCCTGTTTCCCGGTATTGTCTTTAGCCAGTCGGTCTTGTCTGAGCCGGACGATGAACGGTACTCCTTTCTTTTTCGGAATGTGCTGGCGATCGCTGAAACGGAACACTCACCGGAAGAGGTGATTGACAAGATCAAACAGACAGAACGTGCCGTGGGCCGTTCACCCCGTGACAAATACCTGGGGAAGGTGATCATCGACATCGACCTGATCCAGTACAATGATGAGATTCTCCGTCCCGACGATTATCAACGCGAGTACCTGCAGCAACTGCTTGCCACCTTCACCCCACCGATCAGTTAATTAAGACGGGTCACCGACTTGACGCCCTTCACCACTCTCAGCTTCCGAATCAACTGCTCCAGCATCGAAGTGTTGGCAAGCATCACGGATATGTTTCCCTGAAACAGACCGTCGTTGGAATCGATGGAGATGGCACGCAGCTGGACCCCATCCTCTTTAGAGATGATCGACATCAGGTTGGCTACAATGTTGATCTGGTCATTGCCAATCACCCTCAAGACAATGGTATAGTTCGAGCTGCCGGTAGTCCCCGACCAGCGGGCCTTGATCACGCGGTAGCCGAAGCGGGAAAAGAGATCCTGTGCATTCGGGCAGTTCACCCGGTGGATCTTGATGCCCTGCGATGAGACGAAGCCAAAGATCTCATCACCAAAGATGGGGTTGCAACACTTGGCCAGCTTGTAATCCACACCCGTCAGGTTCTGGTCGATTACCAGTTCATCACTGCTGTGACTGACACGGCTGTCCGTTTTGAGGGTGAACAAGCCGGCACTCACCTGCGGTGTCGCATCACGACTCTCACTCTCCCTGTTCCCCAACTCCAGATAACGATCAATCACCCAGTTCACATCCAATTTCTCCGCTGCGATATCGGCATAAAAGTCAGTCACGGTCTTGTACTTCAACTTCTTGATCAGCTGCATCAGATGGGCATCCTCCACTTCGATCTTGCGGTTCTTCATCCGTCGCGAGAGTGTCTCCTTGGCAATGTCGACCTGCTTCCCCGTCTCCTCTTTGAGCAATTGCCGTATCTTGGTGCGTGCCCGTGAGGTGATCACGAAGTTGAGCCAGTCCTGCTTTGGTGTCTGGTGTGCCGAGGTGTTAATCTCTACCTGGTCACCACTCATCAGCATGTGCTTGATGGGTACGTTCTTGCCATTCACCCTGCCAGAGATGCAGGAAGCACCCAGCTTGGAGTGGATTGAAAAGGCAAAATCGAGCACAGTGGCTCCCTTGGGTAACTTGAAGAGGTCTCCTTTGGGTGTGAAGACAAAGATCTCCTCCTCATAAAGATCCAGCTTGAAGTCGGTCAGTTTCTGGCTCAGGTTGACCTCCTTGTCCTCGAGTGACTCCCGCAGTGAGGTGAGCCAGCTGTCCAGCGTCGTCTCCTCTTTCACCCCCTTGTACTTCCAGTGTGCAGCCAACCCACGTTCGGCAATCTCATCCATGCGACGGCTTCTGATCTGCACCTCCACCCATCTGGAATTGGGACCCATCACGGTGATGTGCAACGATTCGTACCCGTTGCTCTTGGGTATGGAAAGCCAGTCCTTCAACCGCCTGGGATTGGGTTGATACATGTCGGTGATCACCGAGTAGACTTGCCAGCATTGTGCTTTCTCCTGATCGGCCGGCGCATCGAGGATCACTCGGATGGCAAACAGGTCATAGATATTCTCGAACTCGATCTTCTGCTTCTTCAGTTTGTTGAGGATGGAGTGAATCGACTTGGTACGCCCCTTGATATCAAATGTCAGACCTGTTTTCGAGAGTCGTTCCTCCACCGGCTCAATAAACTCACGGATATACTTTTCACGTGATCGTTTTGATTCGTTCAGCTTCTGTGCCACATAATCGTATGAATCCCGGTCGGTATATTTGAGCGAGAGATCCTCCAACTCCGACTTAATGGCATAGAGACCCAACCGATGTGCCAGGGGTGCGTAGAGATAAGAGGTCTCCACCGCCAGATCCAGCCGGCGGGAGTCTTCCACACTTTTTGCTTCGCGCATCAACTGCAACTGACGCGCAATCAGGACAAAGACCACACGGATATCTTCAGCCATGGAGAGCAACAGCTTCATATAATTCTCCGACTCCACGGCTGAACGCTTGTCACTAAACCGACTGATCTTATTCAACCCCCGCAGGATCAACTCCACCTCATCTCCAAATAACTGACGGATATCTCCCAACTGATATAACCCGGCAGCTACCGAACGAAAGAGCAATACGGCTGTAACCGCATGTTGCCTGAGTCCAATTTCATCGACGGTGATCAGCGCAGTGCGCATCTCCAGAATCAGATCGTCAAACTGCTCTCCATCATTCACAGCCGGTTGCAGGGAGGCTGTGACCATCTCCCTGAGTTGCCTCACCTTATCCTGCTCCCATGACTGCCGCAAAAACAGATAGAGCCTGCGATAGAGTTGCAGAAACTCACGGCGTTCGATGGTTTGCATGTTGTTCATCCTTTGTGGTTGTTTGTTATACCAACACAAATGTACAATTTTCCGCCAACAATGTAATTCCGTCGTAAAAAAAGTGATCTGTGGGAGCACTACATTGTTGTTGTACATACAATTTGGAATCGCTATATTTGTACTTCGTTTTTTAATACGTGTTACTATGCGAAAAATCCTCACCATGCTCTTACCCCTCCTCTCCCTGCTGGCAAACGCACAGCAAAACGATACCATCCTCCTGAACGAGGGATGGCAGTTCTCACAGATGAACAGCGAACAGTGGTACGACGCAGAGGTGCCCGGCTCGGCACAACGCGACCTGGTGCGACACGGCGTGCTGCCGGATCCCTTTTACGGCACCAACGAAGAAAAGGTGCAGTGGGTGGAAGATGAAAACTGGGATTTCAAGAAATCGTTCCACGTCACTGCAGCTCAGCTGGAGCATCATGAGGCATTGCTCATTCTCGAAGGCCTGGATACCCATGCCGAGGTGTTCCTCAACGGCTCACGCATCCTGCGGTCGCAGAACATGTTCGTAGGTCACGAGGTCTCAGTGAAGAACCAACTGAAAGAGGGGGTTAACAACCTCTATATCCGTTTCTACTCTCCCATCGCGACCATGATGCCGGCCCGTAACACTTTCGGTTACGACTACCCTGCCGGCAACGACCACAGTGAGGAGAAGCTAAGCATCTACAACCGCAAGGCACCTTACCACTTTGGATGGGACTGGGGTATCCGCATCGTGCAGATGGGTATCTGGAAACCAATATCCCTTCACTTCTACAACGATGCACGAATTGAGGATTACTACGTAAAGCAGCAGTCGGTGACTGTGCAGAAGGCAGAGATCGAACATCAGGTGACCATACAGGCTCTCACAGCAGGTGATGCGACTCTCACATACGGTTATCTTCTCGATGGAAAGATGCTGAAATCAGAACAGAAAGAGGTGCATTTGGCCGAAGGGGTGAACAACCTCTCCATCCCGGCCACCATCACCGATCCGCAACGCTGGATGCCGGTGAACTGGGGTGAGCAGCATCTCTACGACTTCTTCGTGACCGTGAAGCGTGGAGACCGGCTGATCGCAGAGAAGCAGGTGCGCACGGGACTGCGCACAGTGCGCCTGGTACAGGAACCCGATGAACATGGTCGTTCCTTCTACTTCGAGGTGAACGGCATCCCCCTCTTCGCCAAGGGAGCCAACTACATCCCCGGCGAGATCTTCACCACGCAGCAGGATGAAGCCTACTACGAGAAGATCTTCGACCAGATCACCGATGCCAACATGAACTTTGTCCGCGTCTGGGGGGGAGGCATCTACGAGAACGAGGCATTCTACCGACAGGCAGACGAGAGGGGCATCCTGGTGTGGCAGGATTTCATCTTTGGCTGCGTTCCCTACCCCTCCGACGATGCCTTCCTGTACAACGTGCGGGAGGAGGCGGTCTACAACATCAAACGGCTCCGCAACCATCCATCACTCGTCTTCTGGTGCGGCAACAACGAGATCGACGAGGCCCTCAATCACTGGGGTTGGGACAAGGAGTACCCAAAAGAGGTGATGGAGACCTGGTTCGAGGGGTACGACAAGACCTTCCGTGAGCTGCTGCCCTCACTGGTGGAAGAGTTGGACTGTACCCGCAGCTACATACATGGCTCACCTTACGACGCCAACTGGGGCAACCCCGAGAAATTCGCTTCGAGCGACGTGCACGATTGGGGTCTCTGGTATGGGCACCTCCCCTTTGAAGCGATGGCAGACCGGTTACCACGCTTTGCCAGTGAGTTCGGCTTCCAGTCGTTTCCCGAGATGAAGACCATCCGTTCCTTCGCACCCGAAGAGCAGTGGGCTCTGGAGAGCGAGGTAATGCAGGTGCACCAGAAAGCAACTACCGCCAACTCACTCATCAAGAAATACATGGACATGTACTACCCCGAGCCGAAGAATTTCGAGGACTTCGTTTATGTGGGACTGGTGATGCAGGGCAACGGCATGGAGGAATCGGTGGAGGCAATGCGCCGGGGCAGACCCTACTGCATGGGGGCACTCTACTGGCAGATCAACGACGACTGGCCAGTGGTTTCCTGGTCGAGCATCGACTACTATGGCAACTGGAAGGCTCAGCACTACCGGATGCGCGACGTGTTGGCACCGCTGGCACTGGGGGTGGATGAAAAAGAGGGTATGGTGCACTACTACACCCTGTCGGATTATCTCACCAACAGGGATGAGCTGACCCTCACGCTGCAGGTGATCGACTTCTCAAAAGGCATCCGGAAGGAGTTCCGGGAAAAGGTGAGTGCGATGGCAAACGCCAGCACCATTGTCAAAAGTTACAAGCTTGCCGATCTGCTGAAGGAGGAGGAGAAGGCGCACACCCTGCTTCATGCCTTCCTCACCGACAGTAACGGGAAAGTGATCTCGCGCAAGGATCATTTCTTCTACTGGCCCAACCGGCTGGAGCTGCCGCAGACAACGGTCGAAAGCAACATAGTGTATGCCGACGGTGAGTACCGGGTAACGCTCTACAGCGCGAAGCTGGCCAAGGATCTCTTTCTGGAGATACCCATTCAGGGAGCCCGCTTCAGTGACAACTTCATTAACCTGTTGCCGGGAGAACAACGCACCATCATCATCCGCTCCCCACAGTTGAAGGCCGCAGAAAAAACAGTGGTGACAGCGAAGCATATGCGGGAGACATTCTGACATGAGCATCAACCAGGCTGACAAGGTGCAACATGCACCGGGAGTGAAGAGTCTCTCCATCCTACTGATGGTGGCCACCACCTCATTTCTGGGCACCTTCCTCATCTCAGCGGTCAACATTGCCCTCCCGGCCATAGGCAATGAATTTAACTTCTCTGCCGTGGGCCTGAGCTGGATCATCACCTCATTTCTTTTGGCGACCGCTCTCTTCATGATTCCCGCAGGGGCATGGGGCGACCGTCACGGCAGCAGTCGCTTTTTCAAATTGGGAGTGCTGCTTTTCTCCCTCTCCTCTCTGTTCTGCTGGCTCGCTCCCACAGGATGGTGGCTCATCGCCGCCCGCTTCCTGCAGGGGGTGGGCGCCGCCTTCACCAGTACGACAGGTCAGGTGTTGTTGGTCTCCTCCTTTCCCGCGCACAAAAGGGGACAGGTGCTGGGCATCTCCGTCTCGGCTGTCTACGCAGGTCTCGCACTGGGCCCCCTGCTGGGGGGCATCATCACCCTCTATGCCGGATGGCGCCTGCTCTTCCTGATTGCTGCTCTGCTCGGCTTTGCCACGCTGCTGCTGACCCTTCTCAAGCTGAGGGAGCCGGCAGGTAAACAGCATGCTCCTGTATCAAATGATGGCTGGGGCACCCTCCTCTTCATGATGGGACTCACGGCACTGGTCTTCGGCTCCACGCTCATTCCTAAGCTCGCAGGCTGGCTGCTCATGGCGGGCGCACTGATCCTGCTACTCATCTTCTGGCGACACGAAAAGAGAACACAACATCCGCTGTTCGAGGTGCGACTCTTCACCCACAACCGTCTCTTCACCTTCTCCAGCCTCTCGGCACTGATCAACTACACCGCCACCTTCGCCATCGTCTTCTTCCTCAGCCTCTACCTGCAAAAGATTCAGGGGCTCTCCCCCCGTGATGCGGGAGCGGTGATCATCGCCCAGCCGTTGATGATGACCCTCTTCTCCCCTGTGGTAGGGCGTCTCTCCGATAGGATTGAACCTCGCTACTTCGCCACAGCAGGCATGGCCCTTTGCTCCTCCGGACTGGCAATGCTGGCAATGATCGGCAACCGCACACCCATCTGGGTGATCATCGCCATCCTCGTGTGGGTGGGCCTCGGCTTTGCCCTCTTCTCCTCACCCAACATGAGCACCATCATGGGATCGGTGGAACGGAGCAGCTATGGGCAAGCTTCCGGTCTGGCAGCCTCCATGAGGGTCTTCGGACAGATTATCAGCATGAGCGTCGTCACCCTCCTATTCACGATATATTTCGGCGATTTAACCGTGGAAGCAGTAGGAGTAGTGCTGTTTGTGAAGGCAATGCGCCTGGGCTTCCTCATCTTCGCCCTCATCGGCATCCCGGGTATTTACTTTTCCTATAACCGGGGCAACATAAAGAAAGCATCGCCAAGCGGATGAGTTTTTTTATCCTTCATTCATGTGGAGAAATCAGTTTGTTCATATTATCTTTGCACCCACAAACAAAATAATTGAACTGACAGGTTGAACTGAATGAGCAAAGTCAATCTTGTATGTGCTTTGCCTGAACGACCAATCGTCCGATGTAATTGAATTTTCACGACAATGGCTAAAGAATTGAAGGAGCTTACGCCCCGCAGTAAAGACTATTCGCAGTGGTACCTCGACCTGGTTATCAAAGCCGATCTGGCGGAGAACTCCGCCGTACGCGGTTGTATGGTGATCAAGCCCTACGGCTATGCCATCTGGGAGAAGATGCAGCGCCAGCTGGATGACATGTTCAAGGAAACAGGACACGAGAACGCCTACTTCCCGCTCTTCATCCCCAAGTCCTTCCTCAGTCGCGAGGCCGATCACGTGGAGGGCTTTGCCAAGGAATGCGCCGTAGTAACCCACTACCGCCTCAAGAATGACCCCAATGGCAACGGCGTGATCGTAGACCCGGAAGCGAAGCTGGAAGAGGAGCTGGTGGTACGCCCCACCTCTGAGACCATTATCTGGAGCACCTACAAGAACTGGATCCAGTCTTACCGCGACCTGCCGCTGCTCATCAACCAGTGGGCCAACGTGGTGCGCTGGGAGATGCGTACACGGCTCTTCCTGCGCACGGCCGAGTTCCTCTGGCAGGAGGGACACACCGCCCACGCCACGGAAGAGGAAGCGGTTGAGGAGGCAGTACAGATGATCAATGTCTATGCCGATTTCGCGGAACAATACATGGCGATGCCGGTAATCAAGGGACACAAGTCGGAGTCGGAACGGTTCGCAGGCGCCCTCGACACCTACACCATCGAAGCACTGATGCAGGATGGCAAAGCTTTGCAGTCGGGCACCTCCCACTTCCTGGGACAGAACTTCGCCAAGGCATTCGACGTGCAATTCACCGACAAGAGTGGCGGACGTGATTATGTATGGGCCACCTCCTGGGGTGTCTCCACCCGTCTGATGGGAGCACTGATCATGTCGCATTCGGATGACAATGGTCTGGTGCTGCCACCGAAACTGGCACCCTACCAGGTGGTAATCGTGCCGATCTACAAGAACGGGGAGCAGCTCCAACAGATCAACGAGAAAGTTGCCGGCATCGTGAAGGGGTTGAAGGATCTGGGGATCTCGGTCCGTTACGACAATGCCGACAACAAGAAACCGGGTTGGAAGTTCTCAGAGTATGAACTGAAAGGGGTACCGGTACGGCTCGCCATGGGTGGCCGCGACCTGGAGAACAACACCGTGGAGGTGGCCCGTCGCGACACACTGACCAAGGAGACCCTCTCCTGTGACGGCATCGAACAACATGTCAAAGTGCTGCTGGATGAGATCCAGGAAAACATCTACCGCAAGGCGGCCGACTTCCGCACGGCACAGACCCGTGAGGTGAACAGCTATGAGGAGTTCAAGGAGGAAATTGAGAAGGGTGGTTTCCTACTCTGTCACTGGGACGGCACTGCCGAGACCGAGGAGCTGATCAAGAACGAGACCAAGGCTACCATCCGGTGCATTCCTCTCGATGGCGACAAGAGTCCCGGCACATGCATGGTGACCGGTAAGCCCTCCACACAACGGGTAATTTTTGCCAGAGCCTACTAACCGATTTTTTTGCAACATGGCATCATTCAACAGGTGGATAGAAGCCTTCCGGTTACGCACCCTTTTCCTGGCGGTGTCAAGTGTCATCCTGGGCAGCGGGGTGGCATTGTTCAAGGGGCTCTTCACGCTCCACACCTTCATTCTCGCCTTCCTGCTGGCGGTGGTGCTGCAGATCCTGGCCAACCTGGCCAACGACCTGGGTGACTACCTCAAGGGTACCGACACCACCGGACGGCGTGAAGGACCGGTAAGGGCACTGCAGGGAGGCAGCATCACCCCCCGCGCCATGAAACGGGCAGTGGCCATAGCTGTTTCAATATGCATTGGGATCGGACTGGCGCTGATCTTTACAGCACCGGGAACAGCCGGTGGTGATGCAGTATGGATTCTCCTGCTGCTGGGAGGTGCCTCCATCCTGGCGGCCCTCTTCTACACCATGGGACGTCATGCATACGGATACAGGGGATGGGGCGATCTCTTCGCCTTCTTCTTTTTCGGACCGGTGCCGGTGATCGGTACCTACTTCCTCCACACAGGCTCTTTCGACACCATCCCATTGTTGCCAGCCATGGGACTGGGGCTGATTAGTAGCATGATACTCAATGTGAACAACATGCGGGATATCGAGAACGATCGGTTGTCGGGCAAGAGAACCATTGCTGTCAAACTGGGATTGAGGGGAGCCAAACGTTACCATGCTGCGATGACACTGGTCACCATCGTCACCTTCGCCGTTTTCAATCTGCTCTACCTCCCCTCCTTACTGCCGGGTTATCTCTACCTGCTCATCTTCATCAGGCTCATCACGATCATGGGAGCCATCAGCGAACGGGAAGGGGGCAGTCTCGACCCCTATCTGAAAGAGACCTCCCTCACGGGATTCCTGCTCTCAGTGGCATTCGTTCTCTGCATCAATCTTTAGAGACTTACTTGAGTGTAGTTATTCTGCCTCCATCCATTGCACCAGTGCTGCTATTTGGGCGGGATCATCAAACTGGACCTTTTGTTCTGAGACATACTGATCGAAACGGTCTCTGCTCTTTTTGTAGAAATTCCTAAGCTGTTTCATCGAATTAGCTTTCTTCCAGCCTGATCCATTGTCGATGCGATACATGTAGTTGGTTTCAATCTTGTAATCATCGGGCAGACTCAGATCATAATAGGTGTTGTTCGCTCCCCACCTTGAAATATTGTCGACAGATGAGATTTGTGAGGTACCTCCAAAGGGAGCCGGATTGCCGGGAGGGATCACCTTACAGCGGAAAAGAGCCAGCAGCTTCACTTCACCATTCAGGATCAACTCAGCGAACTCATCCTCAAAAGGCACAAGCTTCCGGTCACTGATGAACACCGTATCTGTCTGGCTCAGTGCCGGATCAGCCAGCGCCAGCACCTGTCCGTTCTGCAGGAAGACAATCTCTTCGGTGATTGCATTGTAATTCAACATGGCAGGATTCAACCTTCCGTCTTTCATCATCACCTGACCGGCGGTAAACTCTGGAAACAGATAATGTGATAGCACTGTACCTCTTTGTGCATGCATGGTTGTTGCTATCAACAAGAGTAAAAACAGAGAAGAAAGTTTGTTGGTCATCGAATTAGAATTTTTAATTACTGCGCTAAAGATAAAGGAAAAAATGATAGGATACAAAATATCATTTAACCACCAACACAACAAAACTAAAAAAATGTTTACCTTTGCCTTGTACAGAAACCAAACAATCAGACCAGTATGTTCGACAACAGCCAACGTGCATTCATTGCCATTAGCGACAATGCGGAAGTATGCCTGATACCCAAAATGGCCAATCGCCACGGCCTGATAACCGGTGCAACCGGTACTGGCAAGACCGTCACCCTGCAAACCCTGACTGAAACCTTCAGTGAAATGGGTGTACCCGTCTTTGCAGCCGATATGAAAGGCGACCTCTCCGGAGTTGCCAGGATTGGCGGCAACAAGGAGAGTGTCACCATGCGTGTCGAACAATATGGACTCAAAGAGAAAGGTTTTGACTACAAGCCTTTTCCGGTGCGCTTCTGGGATGTATTCGGTGAACAGGGACATCCGGTGCGTACCACTGTCACTGCGATGGGACCGCTGCTGCTGGAGCGACTGCTCAATCTGAATGAAACACAAGGTGCGATCCTCTCGATGGCATTTCGCATTGCCGATGACAACAACCTGTTGCTGATCGACCTGAAAGATCTGCAGAAGATGATTCAGTTCATCGGTGACAACCGCACAGCGTTTACCACCCGTTATGGCAACATCTCACCGGCCAGCATCGGTGCCATCCAACGCAGCCTGCTGCGACTCGAAAGTGAAGGTGCCCACAATTTCTTTGGTGAACCCGAGCTGGA
Organism: Bacteroidota bacterium; assembly: GCA_023399295.1. GTDB lineage: Bacteria > Bacteroidota > Bacteroidia > Bacteroidales > Dysgonomonadaceae > Proteiniphilum. The sequence continues at coordinate 61,911 of JAEWQF010000042.1, read as the reverse complement.
GATCACCGACTTCATCCAGACAGAACAGGGCAAGGGGGTGATCAACATCCTGGCTGCTGACAAGCTGATGAACGCACCCCGCGTTTACACCACCTTCCTGCTTTGGCTGCTGGACGACCTCTATGAGACACTTCCTGAGGTGGGTGACCTGGATAAACCGAAGCTGGTCTTCTTCTTCGACGAAGCCCACCTGCTCTTCAACGACATGCCCTCCTCCCTGCTGGAAAAGGTGGAACAGATCGTACGCCTGATCCGTTCGAAAGGGGTAGGTGTCTACTTCTGCACACAGAACCCCGCCGACATCCCGGAGAGCATACTGGGCCAACTGGGTAACAGGGTGCAGCACGCCCTGCGTGCCTATACCCCCAACGACCAGAAAGCGGTGAGGGTTGCAGCCAACACCTTCCGTGCCAACCCCGCCTTCAGTACGGAGGAAGCAATCACGCAACTCAATACCGGTGAGGCGCTGGTGTCGTTCCTCAATGAGAAAGGAGCACCCCAGATGGTAGAACGGGCCAATATCCTGCCTCCCCAGGGACAGATCGGTCCCATCACTGTGGGCGAGAGAGACCAGCTGCTGCGTGGTTCACTGATCTATGGTGTCTACGAGAAGCTCATCGACCGCGAGTCGGCCTTCGAGATCCTCTCACAGAAGCAGGAGCTGCTGGAGGAGGAGCGGCTTCAGGCGGAAGAGGAGAAAGAACGCATCCGCCGCCAGAAGGAGGAGCAGAAGGCGGCACTTGAGGCTGAACGTTCCCGACGTGCTGCTGAGCGACAACGCAAGGCGGATCAGGGCATCCTGGGTGAGATGTTGGATCAGGTGGGTAAGAGCGCCAAGCGACAGATCACCAACCAGCTGGGACGCACCCTCACCCGCAGTCTGTTGGGTGCCCTCTTTGGAAAAAAATAAAAAAGATTGATTCAATGCTTACCATTCTATTCAAACACTACTGGCTGGAGAACAGACGCTCGCCGGGTTTTTACCGCAACCTGGCAGTTACCATCTTCATGGGATTGACGGCCCTCTATTTTGTTGCACTCTTCGTGTTGTTGGGGTTCATGTTGCCGCGCATACTGGCAGAGGTAGCACCAGACATGGCTCCGGCTGACCTGTTTCACGGGGGCCTCCTCTACTCGGCAATCGCACTGCTCTTCTTCCGATACCTGATGCAGCCCTTGAGCAGGATCAACCTGCAGGCCTACCAGGTGCTGCCGATAAAAAGAAAGTCACTTCTCAATTATCTTTTGCTGAAACCATTGCTCAACCCGATCAACTACCTGACACTCTGCTTCGTGATCCCCTTTGCGATCAGCGGCATCTATCCCGAATATGGGGTGGCAGGTGCATTTCGTTTCATCCTCTCGGTGCTCCCACTGATTGCATGCAACACACTGTTGGCTCCCCTGATGAAACGACAGTTCAGCAACCTGCTCATCGGCATGGTTCTTCTGCTTGTTGTGGCAGGAGTGCCGGCGCTGCTCGAATATTTCGGGATCCTCTCCCTTTTCAGTTTATCGGGCCAGCTCTTTGGGATGATGACCCGGACATCGCTGCTCTGGATGGCTGCCTGGCTGCTTCCTTTCGGCGCCTTTTGGCTCAACCGGCTCTACTTTGCCCGCAACTACTATCCCGAGTCGTTCGAGAAGAAGAAAACATGGCGACAGACCGACACCAGACGGTTCTCCTTTATGGAACGATTCGGAAATATCGGTGAACTGATCTCACTGGTGATGAAACTGGTGATGCGTCACAAACGAACAAGGAACACACTCTACACCGCACTCTTCTTCCTGCTGTACGGGTTGATTTTCTATACCAACCCCGTCTACAAGGAGAGTCCCGGCTGGTTGCTCTTTGTGGCTATTTTTCTTACTGGTACCGGCATGCTGATATTTGGCCAGTGGATCATCAACTGGGACGGCTCCCATTTCGACTTCCTGATGACCCGCAACATCAAAACAACCACCTACATTCATGCCAATTATTACCTGATGTTGGGACTCTGCATCGTCTCGTTTATTGCCACCACACCCTATTTTCTTTTCGGCACACAGATCATCGCCATTCATATAGCAGCATTCTTATACAATGCCGGCGTCAACATTCATATCTATCTCTTCAGTGCCAGCTTTAACACCAAACGACTGGAGCTCGCAAAAGGCTCTTCGATGAACATGCAGGGAGTGAGCTATAAGAATTTCATTGTGATGATTCCCTCGCTGCTGGTCCCTATCCTGCTTGTAAGCCTCTTCTCCCTCTTTTCAGCCAGTCACATTGCACTGATCATCCTCTCCCTACTGGGTCTGGGAGGCATCCTCTTCCGCGAACCATTGATAAAGATAACAGAAAAGCAATTTCTAAACAGAAAATACGCACTCTGCTCCGGTTTCCGGAACAAGGAGTAAACTGTTTCTTTCCTCTTTATGTAATTGAATCATTCAACGAAATAACCTATCACATGCAAACAAATGAACTGTCCACTCCACTCTCTCCTGATCTGCCTCCCACAGCAGCCTTACAGGATGACCTCGCCACGATGATCATCACAGCAACCAATCTGAAAAAAATTTATGGAGGCATCACTGTGCTGAACATCCCATTCGTGGGGATCCACAACGGAGAAAGCTTCGGCCTGGTAGGAAACAATGGCGCCGGAAAAACTACTTTCTTCAGACTCATCCTCGACCTGATTGAAGCATCCTCAGGGGAGGTCATCATTGAGGGTGAGCGGGTAGCACGTCACGATGGGTGGAAGTACAAGGTGGGGTCTTTCCTCGACGAAGGGTTTCTGATCGATTTTCTTACTCCGGATGAGTATCTTGCTTTCACAGCGAAGCTCTACAACAAATCGGATGGCGACCTGGCAACATTCCTGGAATCGATGAAGGAGTTCTTCAACGGTGAGATAGTGGGTTCAGGCAAGCTGATACGCGACTTATCGAAAGGGAACCAGAAAAAAACAGGCATTGCAGCAGCCCTGCTGGGTGATCCACAAATCCTGATCCTCGATGAACCTTTCACGGCACTCGACCCCTCCTCACAGATTCGCCTGAAACGAATGCTCAATGAGTACAAGAGAACCCGCAACATGACCATGCTGATTTCCAGTCATGACCTGAATCATGTGACGGAGGTATGTGAACGGATCGTGGTACTTGAAAAAGGGTTGATTGTAAGAGACATCTCTACCGGAGAGGAGACACTCAAAGAGCTGGAACACTTTTTTGCTGTGTAGCGATTGCCGTATCAGATTGGTTCCGCCGCGGGAGGATCGCAACTAATCACTCTCGCCGGCAACGATGATCCGTGGGTTACGTTCCCTCAGGATGGCAATCAATGCATCGATATCGGTGGGTTTCACCCGCAGTACCTCAAAACCGCGTACCTTTTCAATGCGAAGTTGGTTTGGAGCTAGCTTCTTCAGTGATACAATATCGCCGATGGCTATTCTTCTGTTTCGGGTGAGGATCCTCAGCAGGAAGCGTATCTCCAGGAAGTTGGACTCAGTGACTGCGTACTCCCTGATGGTGACTGAGAGCATAAAGAAGATGGTAAATGACAGATAGATGATCAGGTTCCATACAACACCCCCATTGATCAGGCGATAGAGTAACACTGCCAGTAACATCACTGCTGCCACACCCCATAAGGCATTGCCAACGCCATTATCAGCTTTGTATTTCTTATCCATGATCTCCAGTCGTTACGGATACAAAGATAGTTTTATTCGTGAATAAAGAGCCAAACAGCCTTGAAAATTGAACAATAGACCAACCGGTCGTTTTTATCGATCAACCTGAATGATGATCCGACAAACAGTCACATTGGATCCATATAGATCTCTATTATTGCATGTTAACCCTTCTAAAACAGCATAAACCTTTGTGATGGCGATTAAACTTATTCCTATCTTTGGGTGTCAGAGGATCGTAAACATTATTCATTCACCCATTAAAAAAAATGTACGGATATGAAAAAAACAGTTTCATTGGCATTCGTTGCCATTTTCGCAATCACCTTTTCACTTACTGCCCAAAACAGGAATGAGAACAACAGAATTGGTCGTTCCACACAGGTAGAGCAGCGATGGACCGCAAAAAACAGAGCGGAGAACATGGCCAAACAGTTGGAGTTGAGTGATGAGCAGAAAGCAAAGGTGGAAGCATTGTTTGAAAAACAGGATGCCCTAAGAGCCGCACAGTTGAAACTACAACGTGAAAAAAGCGAACAGGTGATGCAGGATCGCGAAACACGCCGTGAAGAGATGGCCAAGCTGCGTGAGAAAGCAATGGCAGAGAATGATGCCGAATTGGAGACAATCATCGGTAAGGTGAAGCTGGAGCAGTGGAAAAGCTACCGCAACGAAAGACAAAAGAGGATGCAGGATGCCAATCGCAGTGGTCGCCCAAACACCCGCAGAAGTCAGCAATAGGACACCTTGATAGTAAATGAGAAAAAGCCGGATTCAATGAATCCGGCTTTTTGTCGTTTTCAACCATCGCGTCGCGTTACTCATAATAATTGCTGTAAATCCGATTGAACAGTTCTGTCTCCCTGAAGCGGCTCAGCCAGCTGTTGAGGCTGTCCAGCAACACGGGTGCCTCCCTGTTGATGGCCCATGATTCAAGCTGGGTAAAGCTTAGTTCAGTCTCAATATCTATCTCAGGTAGCTCTTCAGACAATCGCAATGCCAACTGCTTGTCACAAACGGTATAATCAATGTCACCCGAAGCCACCATCATCACAAGCTGTTCTGTTTCGTACAGTGGATCCTCCCGGATCAAGATGGTATCGCCAATCTCGTGTGACAGATTGTTCAACCGCATGATAGCCTGTGCTCCACCGGGTACAACGATTTGTATCCCGGCAAGATCAAGATGCTGTCGAACGGGTTCTACCCCCTCGTTGAAAAGTGCCTTGCGTTGCACCAACACCATCCGATTGCGGGTGATCGGGTTGGTGAAGGCGAAGCTGTCCCTGAGCGCCATGTTCACCGGTATGCTGCGTGCCACCAGGTCGTAACGTTTCTCCAGCAGCCCCCTCAGGTTCTCTTCCAGACTGTTCTCCAGAAAGAGGTTGACCTTCACCCCCCACTCCCGTTCCAAAGCCCGCAACATCTCCTGCTGAAAACCGAGTGCCGTGTCACCGGATGCAAAAAAACCAATTGAATTGTAATCCGTCACCACGTTCATCTCACCCGTTGCGATGATCTCCTCGTAGTCACGCACTCCAGTGGGCTGTTCCTGCTGACGAAACAGACGTTGAAGCAGTATCATTGCAGCAAGGGCTGCGATCAGCAGGGAGAGATAGATATTGAACCTGCGTCTTATTTTCAAAACGGATCTGTTTAGTTGTGCAAATTAACCGACAGTCCCAGCTTAAAGATGAAAGGGTTCACCGGATAGCCGGGCAGCGAAAAGGAGTCGTTCTCCTTTAACACCTGAGGAGCCACGTTGTAAAACATCAGGAAGAAACGGGTCTGTTTCAGGTGCATATTGGCATAGACAGTCGCGATGGGATAATCACCGATCTCACGCTCATGCTGGTTATAAAACTGCAACAGTGCTGGTTCATAGCCTGGTGCGTAGTAGCTGGTATGATAGTGGGCATCCACCCCCAGTTGCAGTGTGAGCTCATTCACAATCTTTGCCTTCAGGTAGAGGTTGGAGTAGAGGCTCAGCGTGGGGACCGGAATGACCTCCTGATTGCTGGATGTCTGATAAACAAGTTGGTTGTCCCAATGAAAGACCCCCAGTTTCAGCTTCTGATCGACCCTTGCTGTCAACACCTGAATGTTGCCACCCTCCTGGGCGATCATCTTGTCGGCACCGTAATAGATGTGGTTTTGCAGGTTCTCTACACCAGCACCCACCGTCGTATTTGTAAATGGGATGTAAAGCTTGCCGCCGACATAGACCCTCCGGATGTCACCAAAATCATTGTTCCATCGGAAATATTTGGAATAGTATTGCTCCTGCAGGTATTTTGGTCGCAGATTCTTCAGATAGGCCTCTGCTGTCAGCGTGGTACGCTTTCCGGCCACTTCAAAGCCGGTCACCAGATCACCCATCACCCTGAGTTCTCCCAGGTTGGCTCCCAGCACCCCCAGATCGGCACGCAGGTTGAACAACAGATGCTCACCCTGCTGTTTGTTGAGTACACCTCCCAGGGTCACTGCACTCTCACGGTATGAGACATAACCCACCCCCACCGTATCGCGCATGCTGTAGTTGCGCAGGTCATACTCCAGGAAGGCGGAGAGACCGAATTTGACCCACTCCTTGAACCCCTCACGCAGGCTAAGCGAAACATTGTTCTTCAGGGATGTGAAATGAATGCTGTCATCTACCGCCCCTGTGTAATGGCGGTTCTCATAAAATTGGTCGATCTGTTGCATCCGTACCCCTTCCACATTCACATAGGCGGTATCATAAGAGAGGAAACGGCGATGTTGCTGAGTAAGCTGGGTGGAAAAGCCGATGCTGGCAACCGGCACAAACTGACCCTGCCCCTTGTGGAGCGAATCTTCCGGCAGCTCACGATAACCCAGGTTGTAACGCCCCGACAGAAAGTAACGGTTGTTTCTCAGCGCGTTCCAGGTGTCGGTAAACCGTACAGGGATGTCGAAAGGAGTGAAACTCTGCCCCACCTCATTGGGATCGGTGATAAACTGTTCATCGGTGATACCGCCATTCTCAAAGTGAGTGATGCGCCCCATATGCGCCATGGCATGAGCCTCCAGCCTGTCGGAGATGTAATTGCCATAAAGAGAGAAGTTGTTGTGTTTGACCGACTGTTCGGCATAAAACCCTCTTGCATTGATCATATCCACATCGATTCCGATGTTCAAACTCTTTCCGAAGTTGGAGGTGAGACGACCCTCGAGCCGTTCCTCACGTGTCTGTTTGGGTCCTGCACGGTGATATCCCAAACGGGTGTAGGGGACGCGTGTATTGACGAAAATCAATTTTTCCGGATCACTCAGGAAATGGCTGTAGGCATTGTTGAACAGGAAAGTTTCGGTTTCCCCCCTGTCGAAGAAGATCTTTGAGATGGCCGGCGACCCCAGTGGTCCTAGAAATCCCATGGCAGTAGAGTAGCTGTCTGGCAACGTAGTGTGTTGGAAGTTATGCAACAGCGTGTCCGACTCTGCGGGCAGGCGGTTTCCGGTACGGGCATCAAGACGCCAGATGGTCATGCGCGCCAGCTTTTGCAGCGAGTCAGCTTCGGCACCATGATCATGGATGAGATGATCCAGTTGGGATGATGCGCTGGGCAACAGATCGAGCGAATCCGGATCACCGGTGATCTGTGATGAATCGGGCATTATGATACGTGCCTGCGAGAAGGCTGTCCCCGAGCAAAGAAGGGCAGCCAGGAGCGATATGATCAGCTGAATTTTCATCGGGTGCAAACTTACATAAAAAATCGCCATAGCACGTTATTCAAGGTTCCATTTCTGCTGTTTTTGATGATTTTTAGGAAGCCCTGTCTATTCAGTGATTCCCATTTTTCTCATCAAGAAACTGGCATTCATGTTTCGCGCTATACCCTCCTGCAGCTTATAGCTAAAGGTCAGGGTATATAAATAACCGTCATGGTACGATATGCATGCACTATTTATAAAAAAATCGAGATTTCGCTTTCGTTTAAAATAATTCTTATATCTTTGCATCATCATTACGATAATATGAAAGCAAATTGGTTCCATCATCATCATTTTCATACTTGCAATCAGGCGAGCTGAAATAGATATGTGTGAACACCAACGAGATATTTATTGACCCGTCTGAAGAGCATCAGGCGGGTTTTTTATTAATAGACCACTGTTGCTTTCCGGCACATAACAAACCAACAATGGAAAAGATCAAGATTGCAATTCAGAAAAGCGGACGATTGAGCGAAAAATCACTCGAACTGCTAACCGAATGCGGCATCAAAGTCTCCAACGGAGATCGTAAGCTCAAGACCACTGCCCGAAACTTCCCCATGGAGATTCTCTTTCTTCGTGACGATGACATCCCGCAATATGTGGAGCAGGGTGTTGCCGATATCGGCATACTGGGTGAAAACGAAGTGTGGGAAAAAGAGAAAGATGTGACCGTAGTCGAAAAGCTGGGCTTCAGTAACTGTCGCCTCTCACTCGCCATCCCCCGGGAAGAGGTATATACCGGTCTGGATTATTTCCGTGGCAAACGGATTGCCACCAGCTATCCCAAAATCCTGGGTAATTTTTTCAGGGAGAAAGGAATTGAGGTGAAAATTGAAGAACTGGGAGGCAGCGTTGAGATTGCCACCGGCATCGGATTGGCCGATGGCATCTTCGACATTGTCAGCACCGGAAGTACACTGATCATGAACGGCTTGAAAGAGGCGGAATGCATTCTTCGTAGCGAAGCAGTACTGATCAGCAACAACAATCTCACTCCCGCCATCTCATCCCTGTTGGATCAGTTGCTCTTCCGCATCAAAGCGTACAAGGAAGGCCAGGGAAAGAAATATGTGCTGTTGAATGCCCCCAATGCAGTGTTACCTGATATTGTGCGGCTGCTGCCGGGTATGCGTTCTCCCAGCATCCTCCCACTGGCTGATGAGGGTTGGAGCAGCGTGCACTCGGTGATCCGCGACGATGATTTCTGGGAGGTGATCGACGAGCTCAAACGAATGGGTGCCGAAGGTATTCTGGTCATCCCCATCGAGAAGATGATCCTGTAATGATCATACAATCAACATATCAAGCCAGATGAAAATAACCAACAACCCTTCGGAAAGCAAATGGAAGAAGCTGACCGAACGTCCGCTCATCAAGCAACGCAAGCTGATGGACACGGTGGAGAAGATGTTCTATGACATCCATCGCAAGGGCGACAAGGCAGTGCTCGCCTATAGCCGCAAATTCGACAATCCGGATCAGCAGACACTGGAGGTGGAGCGAGAAACGATTGCCCAGGCAGCAGCGTTGGTACCGGAACGATTGAAACAAGCCATTTCCCTGGCAAAGAAGAACATCGAGACCTTCCACCTGTCGCAACGCGAGGAGGTACACAAGACCGAGACAGCGCCCGGCGTGGTCTGCTGGAGGGAGTCGCGACCCATCGAACGGATAGGCATCTACATTCCGGGCGGCACTGCCCCACTCTTCTCAACCGTGCTGATGTTGGCGGTCCCGGCAAAGATTGCCGGCTGCAGTGAGATTGTGCTCTGCACACCTCCCAACGAAAAGGGGTTGATCCACCCGGCTATTCTTTATGCGGCTGAGCAGACCGGTGTCACCCGCATTTTCGCTGCCGGTGGGATACAGGCCATTGGTGCCATGACTTTCGGTACAGCCAGCATCCCCAAGGTGGACAAGATTTTCGGTCCCGGCAACCAATATGTGATGGCCGCCAAACGGTCGGCACAATTCTACGGCACCGCCATCGACATGCCGGCTGGTCCCAGTGAAGTGCTGGTCATTGCCGACAGCAGCTGCAATCCTGCCTTTGTGGCTGCCGATCTGCTGTCGCAGGCAGAACATGGCCCGGACAGCCAGGTGATCCTGCTCTCCAACAACAAGGAGGTGATCAAGACGGTCAACAAGGAACTGGCGCTGCAGCTGGAGTCACTTCCACGGAAAGAGATTGCCACCGAGGCACTGAAAAACAGCAGGGCCATCCTTTTCAGGGATCTGGAGAGCTGTGTCGCGTTCAGCAACAGCTATGCCCCGGAACATCTGATCCTCGCCACCGAGAATCCGGTGCTGCTCAGCCGCAGCGTGTTGCATGCCGGTTCAATTTTTCTCGGCAACTACAGCTGTGAGAGTGCGGGTGACTATGCCAGCGGCACCAACCACACGCTCCCCACAAGTGGTTATGCAAGGGCCTACAGCGGCGTATCGCTCGACAGCTTCGTGAAGAAGATCACCTTTCAGCAACTCAGCGACGAGGGGATCCTATCCCTCGGTCCCGCCATTGAGGCAATGGCGGAAGCGGAAGAGCTGCATGCCCACAAGAATGCGGTGTCATTGCGTCTGGGAGCGGTAATGGCCAATCAATTGAAAATCAAAGAAGAGGAACATAACGATGAAACAGTTTGACCTGCAGTCGTTCGTACGACCCAATATATGGGCATTGAAGCCCTATTCCAGCGCACGCGACGAGTTCAGTGGCGATGAGGGTATCTTCCTCGATGCCAACGAGAACCCGTTTGGCAGGAAGAACAGATACCCCGATCCTCACCAGCGGGAATTGAAAAGGGCATTGTCAGCCTTTCGCGGGATCCCTGCCGATCAGATCTTTGTCGGCAACGGCAGCGACGAGGTGATCGACCTGGTCTACCGCATCTTCTGTGAGCCGGGAAGAGATCGTGTGATCCTCTGTCCCCCCACCTACGGGATGTATGAGGTATCAGCCAACATCAACAATGTGGAGGTGATCCAGGTACCGCTGAATGACCGCTTTGAACTGCAGATCGGCGAGATACTCACCCACAGCGCCCGCTGCATCTTCGTCTGCTCCCCCAACAATCCGTCGGGCAACAGCCTGCAAGGAATCGTACAATTGCTCGATGCATTTGAAGGGATTGTGGTGGTGGATGAAGCCTACATCGACTTCAGCAGCGGCAAGAGCTTTACCGAACTGCTCCCACACTATCCCAACCTGATCGTGATGCAGACCTTCAGCAAAGCATGGGCCCTGGCCAGTGCCCGTGTGGGTATCGCCTATGCAGGCAGTGAGATCATCTCGTTGTTGGATAAAACAAAACCGCCCTACAACGTGAGTGCCTTTAACCAGCAGGAAGCACTCAAAGCACTCACCAAAGAAGAGAAATACCGCTATCGGGTAAAGGTGATTCTCGAACAGCGGACACTCCTTGAAGATGAATTGATACAGATTCCGGTCGTTCAACGCGTCTACCCTTCCGATGCCAACTTCCTGCTGGTAGAGGTCGATGATGCCAACGCGCTCTACCACTACCTGGTCACAGAGCATGTGATTGTTCGAAACCGCCACGCTGTCGTTCGCAATTGTCTGCGCATCACGGTGGGCACCCCGATAGAGAACCGTCAACTACTCACCGCAATCACTACCTACAGCAATCAGAAGATATGAAGAAAATATTGTTTATCGACCGGGATGGCACACTGATCCTGGAACCTGAGGATGAACAGATCGACAGCCTCGAAAAGCTGGAGTTCTACCCGGGGGTGTTTCAGTACCTCTCACGCATCGCGGCTGAACTGGAATATGATCTGGTGATGGTCACCAACCAGGATGGACTGGGAGCCGCCTCATTCCCGGAAGAGACTTTCTGGCCGGCACACAACAAGATCATCCGCGCTTTTGAAAACGAAGGGATACACTTCAGCGAGGTGCTGATCGACCGTTCCTTCCCGCATGAGAAGCTGCCTTCCCGTAAACCGGGTACTGCCATGCTCACCCACTACCTGAAAGGAAACTACAACCTGACTGAGTCGTATGTGATCGGTGACAGGATAACCGACGTGCAACTCGCACAAAATATGGGATGTAGATCTGTTTTATTAAGTAACACTCCACATCCTGATGCAACCCTTACCACCGGTGACTGGGGAGAGATTTATCGCTACCTGCGGTCCACTCCTCGCACCGGACAGGTGCATCGCAAAACGTCCGAAACCGATATCAGGGTGGCAGTCAACCTCGATGAGAGCGGTGGCAGCAGCATCTCCACCGGACTGGGATTCTTCGACCATATGCTGGAACAGATAGCCCGCCATGGCGGTATAGGGATAACCGTGGAGGTGAAAGGGGACCTCCATATCGACGAGCACCATACCATAGAGGATACAGGCATCGCCCTGGGTGAAGCATTTCTGCAGGCACTGGGACAGAAGAAGGGTATCTCGCGCTACGGTTTCATGTTGCCGATGGACGACTGTCTGGCACAGGCAGCCATCGACTTCGGAGGACGTCCCTGGTTGGTATGGGATGCCGACTTTCACCGCGAACGGGTGGGTGACATGCCCACCGAGATGTTCCTGCATTTCTTCAAGTCGTTCAGCGACAGCGCGAAATGCAACCTGAACATTCGGGCGGAAGGGGAGAATGAGCACCACAAGATAGAAGCGATCTTCAAGGCGTTTGCACGTGCCGTGAAGATGGCTGTGAAACGGGGTGAGACGACAGGGATACCCAGTACCAAAGGAGTGATATAAAATGATTGCCATTATTCAATACAACGCAGGCAATATCAGATCGGTAGAGAATGCGGTGAATCGCCTCGGTCTCCCCTGCATGGTGACAGGCGATGTTGGCATAATCCGACAGGCGGAGAAAGTGATCTTCCCTGGTGTGGGAGAGGCAAGCAGCGCCATGTTGCACCTGAAGGAGAGGGGGTTGGACAAGGTAATTCAATCATTGGTTCAGCCGGTACTCGGCATCTGCCTCGGATTGCAATTGATGTGTGACTACTCTGAGGAGGGCAACACAGCGTGCCTCGGTATCTTCGATACAACGGTGAAACGGTTCCCCGCCACCGGCATTGTACCCCATATGGGATGGAACAATCTCGCTGCAAAGGAATCACCCCTTTTTGCAGGGCTGGAAAAGGAGGATAACTTCTATTTCGTACACAGTTATTACGCCGGGTTATGCGAGCAGACCCTTGCAAGCTGCAGCTATCTCCTGCCCTTCAGTGCGGCCATGCAGAAGAATAACTTTTACGCCACCCAGTTCCACCCGGAGAAGTCGGGCAGTGTGGGTGAGAGACTGCTGCACAACTTCCTGAGCATGTAATTGAACAGATCATCGTTTTACAACACCATCTATCGTACAAAAAATGAGAATCATCCCCGCCATAGACATTATCGACGGAAAATGTGTGCGCCTCACAAAAGGCAATTACGCAACACAAAAAACCTATCACGACAACCCGCTCGACGTGGCACGTGAGTTTGAGGATCACGGTATCCGCCACCTTCACCTGGTTGACCTGGATGGAGCCCGCTCCAAACATATCGTCAACCACCGTGTATTGCGACAGATCACCGAAGCCACCTCGCTACAGGTCGACTTCGGTGGTGGCATCAAGAGTGAAGAGGATGTGCGGATTGCGTTCGACAATGGTGCTACCCAGATCACCGGTGGCAGTGTGGCGCAGCAACAGCCCGATCTGTTTCTGCAGTGGCTGGAGCATTACGGACCGGAACGGATCATCCTGGGGGCAGACAGCCACCACAGGATGATTGCTACACAGGGATGGCAGGAACAGTCGAAGGAGGATGTGGTGGACTTCATCACAGCCTACGAACAACAGGGAGTGAGCTATGTGATCTGTACCGACATCTCGAAGGATGGCATGCTCCAGGGCCCTTCACTGGATCTCTATCGCGAGATTCTGTCCAGGTGCGCTGTTAGGCTGATCGCCAGCGGTGGCATCACTTCAATGGATGATCTACAGATACTCAGCGAGATAGGCTGTGAGGGAGCCATCATCGGAAAAGCAATCTACGAGGGTCATATCCGTTTGAATGAGTTGCAGACGTTTATATCTCATAATTCATAATAAATGGTTCAAAGTTATTGCGTTCGTACGTTCATAGGTTTATAATGAGCTGATAACTGACAACTAAAAACTGAAAACTGAATGCTTAAAAAAAGAATCATCCCCTGCCTGGATATCAAGGAGGGTCGCACCGTAAAAGGAATTAACTTTGTGGGTCTCCGCGATGCGGGCGATGCGGTGGAGCTGGCTCGCCGCTATGTAGAAGAAGGTGCCGACGAGCTGGTGTTCCTCGACATCACCGCCACGGTGGAACAACGCAAGACGCTCACCTCCCTGGTACAACGGGTGGCACAGGAGATCAACATCCCCTTCACGGTGGGGGGTGGTATCCGCACGCTGGAAGATGCACAGGCGATCATTCGTGCCGGCGCCGACAAGGTGAGCCTCAACTCATCAGCCGTGGAACGACCCGAATTGCTCACAGAGATCGCAGAGCAGTTCGGCAGCCAATGCGTGGTATTGGCCATCGACACCAAGCAGGAGGAGAACGGCGAGTGGATGGTCTATGTGCATGGCGGAAGAACCCCCACTCCCCTCCACACGGTCGACTGGGCAATGGAGGGTGCACGTCGTGGTGCCGGTGAGATCCTGCTTACCTCAATGAACCATGACGGCACCAAGAATGGCTTCGCCCTTGAGATCACCCAGGCTGTCAGCGAGGCGGTCTCCCTGCCTGTAATCGCCTCGGGTGGTGCCGGCAACATGGCACATTTCGCGGAGGTGTTCACCCTGACAAATGCAAGTGCGGCCCTTGCCGCCAGCATCTTTCACTTTGGCGAGGTGCCGATACCTGCCCTGAAACAATATTTGGACAGCAGAAATATTCCTGTTCGTCTGAAAACAGTATGACAGGCATCCAGAAAAGAAGAACAACATCAACAAATAATAAAGATTCCGAATGATCAATTTTGAAAAATCCGGCGGACTGGTGCCGGTTATTATCCAGCATGCCAACACACTGCAGGTGCTGATGCTTGGATACATGAACGAGGATGCACTGACAAAGACCAAAAATGAGGGGAAGGTAACCTTCTTCAGCCGCAGCAAGCAACGACTATGGACCAAGGGTGAGACCTCAGGCAACTGGCTCACGGTGGTTGAGATCCTCACCGACTGTGACGACGACACCATCCTGATCAAGGCAACACCGCAGGGACCCACCTGCCACACCGGGAGCACCTCCTGCTTCCAGGAGGAGACCGCCAAAGGTTTTGTCTACGACCTGGAGAAAGTGATCGAGCAGCGCATCACCGAGAACCCGGAAGGCTCCTACACCTCCCGTCTGTTCAGTCGTGGTGTCAACAAGGTGGCGCAAAAAGTGGGTGAAGAAGCGGTGGAGTTGGTGATCGAGGCGAAAGACGACAACATCGACCTGTTCAGGAACGAGGCAGCCGACCTGCTGTACCACTACCTGATTTTGTTGAAGACCAAGAATCTGAAACTACAGGATATTGAAGCGGTACTGAAAGAGCGGCACAGATAGGTTGAGAGGTACCGGTTTCAATGGTTTTTACTTGATTCGGATCAGGGATCAGGGTTCAGGCTTTAGGGTTCAAAACTGACAGCCGACAGCTTATACCTTTTTACAGCTGATCCATACCTTCTCTCCATCTACCAGGGTGGTGGCAAAGAGATAATTGTCACCTCCTTCCCTGAGACCCGACATCTTGCGTATTTCGGTTACCGATTGCGGATAGTTGCGTACGGTGACATTTGCCTTTGGAGTGAAAGAGGTGTAACGGCGGATCTGTTTTCTGTCGGCCCGAAACCATTCATCAACCAGAAAGGTGCGACCGGGGAATCCACCGATCAGTTGCTCGGAAGTATACAGATGACTCTGTTTGTGCAGCTTCTGTAACCCGTATCGGTGCGCCGTCACATTGAAAGCTCCCGCCTTCAGAATGGAGGCATTGGGTTCATAAAGATAGCGGCCTGGTGCCATGCAGTAGGGAGCTTCCTGCTCCTCCTCCGTGGGGGTAAAGATGAGCCGTTCACACCCGCCATCCTTTTTCAGATTTACCGCATGACAATGCGGCTCAGTTGTTCCTTTTGCGTGTTGTAACAGAAACAACAACTCCTTGCATTCATTCTCCACCGACAACACATGCACCGCAGCAACGTGAGGGAGCGTTTTCACTGCGAGGGAAATGTCCAACATCGGCGAATACTTGATCATCACACACTCAGCCTTTTCCACCACTATGTCGGATAATTGCAACAGGTTTGGTGAGCAATCTTCAATGCGGAACACTTTCCTGCCACCTTCATCCCGGCGTGCCGGATCGAGGTAGATCAATGAAACGTCCTGCAGCTGTGATAGAACCTTCTCAGCCTCGGAATGATGAACAGCCGCATGGCTCAGCCCCAATGCGGCAAAGTTGTGCGCTGCCAGACCGCAAAGCGTCTCATCACGTTCCACATATAGCGCCCGCCTGAAAAGAGGTGCCAGAAATGAGAAATCCACCCCCAGCCCGCCGGTCAGATCAGCAAAGGAGGCACCCCGCTCAACGAGCGATGCCTTGTAGCGTGCGGTGACTTCCGAAGAAGCCTGCTCCAGCGCGAGATGTGACGGGTAGAGCAGCTCCCGGTTCCGGTACCAGGAGGGTATCTTCCGCACTGCCATCTGCCGCCCGGCAATCTGAGACAGAAGAAAAGGCATCTCATCTCCCCTGAAGCGGAGTGCCAGCGCACGCACATCCTCCTTCTCGTGAGCCTCTATGAATGCCTGTTGCAGGGGTGTTGGTCTCATCCTGTTTATAAAAAAGACAACCTGCTTCTGAAAAGCAGGTTGTCTTTATCCACTAATTATCACTTTATGGTTGATGTCACCATCCTCCGGACGGGGGTCTCAGCGTCTTACGCTTCGGCCTCTGCCTTTGGCTGTACTGATACAAATGAGCGGTTGTCCCTTTTCTTGCGGAAAACCACCACACCGTCTGTCAGTGCAAAGAGGGTGTGATCTTTACCGATCCCCACGTTCTCTCCCGGATGGTGCACCGTACCCCGTTGACGCACGAGGATGTTGCCCGCCTTGGCGGTCTCGCCACCGAATATCTTGACGCCCAATCGTTTACTTTCCGATTCACGGCCGTTCTTGGAACTACCTACACCTTTTTTATGTGCCATTTTCTTCTGATTTTAACTGATTAAGCAACAATCGATTTTACAACTACTTCAGAAAACTGCTGACGATGGCCATTCAGTTTCCTGTAACCTTTCCTTCTTTTTTTCTTGAAAATGAGAACCTTGTCCCCTTTCACGTGCGAAAGAATTTCAACCACCACCTTGGCTCCCTCAACCAGAGGGGCACCAACTGTGATTGCTCCGTCGTTATCCACGAGCATCACTTTCTCAAATTCCACCTCAGTACCCTGTTCGGCGTTGATGCGGTGAACAAATAATTTCTGGTCCTGCTCTACTTTAAACTGCTGGCCCTGAATGTCTACAATGACGTACATATCTGTAATAACTTAACGTTACGTGCCTGAGGCGAGTCGCAACCTGCGACTGCTTATTGAGCCTATTGGCAAAATGAGGTGCAAAATTACGCAAAATATTGTGGAACTGCAAATAGTTCAGCGCTTTTTTTCGAATGAATGATATGCCGCACCAATGTGGGCAATGATGTCACCCGCCATGAAGCTGAGCGGATGAATTGTTTTTTGGGTCATATCAGCAGTCAGCCCATGCAGGTAGACCCCCACCCTGGCGGCATCAGTGGGTGGGTACCCCTGTGCCAGCAACGAAGTGATCATACCGGTGAGCACATCGCCACTGCCGGCTGTAGCCAGCGCAGGGGTGCCACTGCTGTTTACATGGAGATGGCTCTCATCTACGATGAGCGAATAGGCACCCTTCACCACCACGACAACTGCATGTTTCTTTGCGAAGGCTCTTACTTTATCAATTTTTTCATAGTCGTCGCGCCAGCTGCCGATCAGTCTGCCGAGCTCCCCGGGATGAGGGGTCAGGATGGTACCGGGGGCCAGCAAAGGGAGCCATTCGGGATGTCCGGAAAGGAAGTTCAGCCCGTCTGCATCGATCACCAGGGGCCCGTGGTATCGGGTCAGAAAGGCTCCGAAAGCCCTCTCCGTATCACGATGCCGCCCCATGCCGGGACCAATGCCGATGGCTTCGGGATGAAAGTCGTATGCAATCTGGGTGATGTGTTCAGGATGCGGGTCTTGCAGCGCCATCGCTTCCGGCACTGCGGCCTGTATGACAGAAGTACCGCATCCCGGCAAAAAAGCAGTGACAAGTCCGCAGCCGCTACGCAAGGCTGCTTTCGCTGCCAGACATACCGACCCGCATTTGCCGTGACTCCCGCCCACAATCAGGGCATGCCCCTGCGTGCCCTTGTGTGCAAAGCGTTTGAGCGGTCTCAACAGGGAGGCGATTGTCTCCTTTTCGGTGAATCGCATGTTGCTTTCAGCCGCCGCTATGGCTCCGGTATCCAACCCGATGTCCACGATCTGCACCTCTCCTGCATAGTCGCTGTTATCCGGCAGATAGAGTGCCAGCTTCGGGATCTGGAAGGTAACTGTCACGGTTGCCCGAACGGCGAGCGTCGTCTTCCTGTCGAGGAAGAGTCCGCTTGGCAGGTCAATGCTGTAGACCGGTCGTCCACTCAGGTTGATCGCCTCAATCACCTTTGCCGCGACACCCTCAACTTCTCTCGAAAGACCGGTACCAAAGATACCGTCAACAATCAGATCGAATGACTCCAGGTCAGGGAGGTCCTGTTCGCTGGCGACGACACTGCATGAGATATGCTCCCCCTTCGCCCTGCGCAGGTTGTGCGCACAATCTTCGGAGTAGCGACCCTGTTCCACCATGCATACCTTTACCCTGTAGCCCGACTGATGCAACAGGCGGGCCACCACCAGTGCATCGCCACCATTGTTGCCTGTACCGGCAAAGAGGAGGATCTCCCGCTCTTTTTCCGGACATCGGGAGACAAAAAAGTCACTGAAGGCAGTAGCCGCGCGCTTCATCAACGCGAGCGATGATATTCCCTCATTGCGAATCGTCTCACCATCAATTTTACGGATCTGCTCCGGGGTCAGGATTTTCATTGCGTTCGCTTGTCTCTTGTCAGGTGTTGCCTCTAATGGGGTTATATGCCACTACACGACCTATAGGGGGAGTTGGTCGATCCAATTCCAGTATGCAAAGATAGTTTTTTTCAGAAAAATAGTGAAATCATCCTGCCTGAATCGGCATGATGCAAATTGAAAAACAAGGAAAGAGGGTGGTTGAAGATGAAAAGTGCGCAGGATGAGACTCGAACTCACACGCCGTAACCGGCACTACCCCCTCAAAGTAGCGTGTATACCAATTTCACCACCTGCGCATGGAAGGTGCCCGGAACAGGACTCGAACCTGCACGTTGTAACCAACACTAGTCCCTGAAACTAGCGCGTCTACCAATTTCGCCATCCGGGCGTACTCAGAATGTAATTTGTTTTTGAGGGAACAGGCCGCTGCCTGCCTGCAATGCGGTGAAGAGCCAGGGGCATTCTTTCCGAATTGCGGATGCAAAGATACACCATTTTTTGAAACAGTAACAACAATTGACATTTTATTTTCACCATTCTCAATCTATTTGTCCCCGGACACTGGCTACTGCACACAACATAAACCAATTGGTTCATCATAACGCCTGACTGAAAAAAGGCTGTCCCTCACGGACAGCCCCTTCGAAACACAATGAAATAGATTCAAATGAATAATAAAAATTAGGTTCAGAGCGACTCACGCTCGCCGTTGTTGCTCTCCCCCGTGAGGGTGGGTTCTACGGACATGTAAGTGCGTGTGTAGTTCCCGAGGCGTCTGCGAACAACAGAAGGTAGTTCCTGCTTCCTGTAGTAGTTCAGCACATCACTTACCTCAACCGTCTTGCCTGCCGGCACCGAGATCTCTACCGTGATGCTTTGCTTGCGAAATCCCTGTTCTATCGGCACCATCAGAAACTCTGGCAGATAAAGCAGCGAGTCTTGCTGTGTGATTTCGAAATGAAACGCTTCCAGGTCTGCCTTCGCACCGCGCAGTTCGCGACAGCTGCTTGCGGCAATCGTACGCACGTGAAACAGTGAGTCATCGCTGTTGCGGATGTGCAGATGGATGTCACGGAAGAGAAGTGAATCCTCGTTGACGTTTGTATAGGGCAGATGATCGATATCAGTATCCATTCCCCAAGCAATACGGAACTCCGAATAATCATCCTGATAGGGCATCATATCCACATATAGGCTTTTCCCTTCGATGGGCATCAACGCAACACTCCTTTCCAGGGTACTCTCCTCACTGAATTTGTCAGCCACCTGAGCTGCCAGGATACCGGCAGTCACCAGACCGCCGAACCACAGGATGGTGGATACAACACCAATGACGGGCCTTGATTTGGCTTTCATCACCCTTCGTATGATCCAGATCAGGATTGAAACCACCGGAACACCAATCAACAGAATGAGTGAGACGAATAAAAGAGTAGTCTCCTGTCCCGCATCTACGAAGAGTGATTTCAATGGCATCATCTGTGCACCGGCAAAGAGAAAGGCCACAAAGAGACTCACTGCCGCCAGTGCCATGATCCCCACGAAAGTGAAGAAGATGATCTTCAGAAACAGCACCAGTCCGTACAAGCAACCGGAGCGCTCCGACGACTCTGCCACAGGGAGTCTCTTTACAGAAGCAGGAACGGTTGACGGTCTGTCATTGTCTGCAGGCAGTGGGGGCATCGCGTCCACAGCGACCTTTTCAACTGGAGTATCCCTCACTGTAGCACTGTAGGGGGCAACCGGGGGCGTCATCTCTCCTCCCTCGTTACGGTTACGGGCACTCGCCACGTTGTCACTCACTTTTTCACGGATGGAGCGGATATACTCCTCTTCGCCCATCATCTCCAGCTTCTGTTTCACACTCTTTGCTTCCGGGATGATGATCCAGAAGACGATATAAACCACAACCACTCCCATGTTGATGTTCCAGCTGAAATCCACATCATCGAACAGGAAATTGAGCGGGAAGAAGGAGATCATCCCAATCAGGTTCAGCAACAGCGGCAAGAGAAACAACAGACGGGGAATCCAACTGTCGATCTTGAAGTAGGCTGCGATACCGCCACAAACCCCACCCAGGAAACGGTCGTTGGGGTTGCGGTAGAGACGTTTGGTCACATTCGTTTCAAGCACCTTTGGCTTCAGTACAATCCAGAGAACGATGTATACCCAGAAAAGGAAACCGAAGAAGAGCACGAATATCATTCTGAACCAGACCGGATCGCTCCTGAAATAATGCGCCAGGCCGCTGCAGACACCACCCAGTATCCGGTCGCCGGCGTTGCGGTAAAGCGAACGCCGCACGGCATCTCCTCCACCGGAGGCAGCCTTCTGCTCACTGCTGCCCGAAGGCTTCTCCTCGGCCGGTGAGGAAGCCTCCTCATAGTCGCTGTCAAAATCCTCCGGCTGTCCAATGCTGGAGATGATGGAGGCTACATCCTCATCGGTAATACAATTGATGCCGTGTTTGAGACGGTTGCCGAACAACTCGGCAATGCGGCACTCAATGTCGTTGACAATCTCGTCGCCTCCCTCCTCACGTGCAAAGAATCGGGTCAAGCGATCAATGTACTGTTTGAGCATCTCATAGGCTGACTCCTCAATCGCGATCACCTGCCCCTGAAAATTGATGTTGATTACTTTCTTCATTTGGTATTGTTGTTCATATCAGACTCTACTTCCTTTTTACTGGTCACGGATTCAACCCCTGTCGCCAACTCATTCCATGTAGTGGCAAGCAAAGCTTGAAAGGCTTCTCCCCGTTCAGTGAGATGGAAATATTTTCGGGGTGGACCCGAACTGCTTTCTACCCATCGATAGGTAAGAATCTCTGCATTCTTCAGCCGATTCAACAATGGATAAAGCGTCCCTTCCAGTAACTGAAGCCCTGCGTTTCTCATCTCATCGATGATATCGCCCGGATAGGCTTCACCTCGCTTGATGATGGAAAGAATACAATACTCTAGTACTCCTTTCCGCATCTGGCTTTGTGTATTTTCTATGTTCATATCCTATTCTCGTTTCGTCATTGGCAATTACCCAATCAGGCATCATTGCGATACAAAATTAATCATTGCAAAGTATTATGCAATGCATAGTACCAAATAATTTCTAGTTTTTATAATTTTTTAACTTTATAGGCGATTTGGAAGGAAATGCAGTCAAATCGAAAAAAACCGTTATATTTGTGACCACAAACCATTTCAGATGTCGTTACAGGGTAAACATATTGTATTGGGGATCAGTGGCAGCATCGCTGCCTACAAATCGGCCATCCTCACCCGGCTGCTGATCAAAAAGGGTGCCGAGGTGCAGATCGTAATCACACTGGCAGGCAAGCAGTTCATCACGCCGGTAACGCTCTCCGCACTCTCCGGCAGGCCGGTTGTGAGCGAATTCTTTGCCTCAGGCGACGGGACCTGGCACAGCCATGTGGATCTGGGGCTTTGGGCCGACCTGATGGTCGTGGCACCTGCCACTGCGGCCACAATTGGCAAGATGGCCCATGGGATTGCGGACAACATGCTCATTACCACCTATCTCTCCATGAAGGCACCGGTATTCGTGGCGCCTGCCATGGATCTGGATATGTTCCGCCATGTCACCACACAGCGCAACCTGGAGATCCTGCATCAGGATGGCGTAAGGATCATCGACCCGACTGAAGGGGAGCTGGCCAGTCACCTGGAAGGAAAAGGGCGCATGGAGGAACCGGAACAGATTGTGGCGATCCTGGAGGAATACTTTACTGAACGATACGATCTGACAAACAAAAAAATACTGATCACCGCCGGTCCCACCTACGAACGGATCGACCCGGTACGCTACATCGGCAATTTTTCCTCCGGAAAGATGGGTTTTGCACTGGCCGAGGAGTGTGCTGCCAGGGGTGCTGAGGTATTGCTGATCACCGGGCCCACAGCGCTGTCGCTCTCCCACCCCCTGATTCGAAGGATCGATGTGGAGTCGGCAGAGGAGATGCATGACGCGGCAATTCAGTATTTCCCGGAAATGGATGCCGCCATCCTGTCGGCAGCTGTCGCCGACTACAAGCCGGCAGAGATGAGTGAACGAAAGATCAAGCGCACCGAAGGTGAGGGACTCACACTGTCACTCATCCCCAACCCCGATATTGCGGCTGCACTGGGAGCCATCAAGGGTAAGGGTCAGCTGCTCGTCGGCTTTGCCCTGGAGACCGATCACGAAGAGTCGAATGCCCTCGGCAAGATGGAGCGCAAGCAGCTTGACTTCATCGTCCTCAACTCACTGCGTGATGAGGGAGCCGGCTTCGGGCACGACACCAACAAGGTAACGATCCTCTCCCACAGCGGCGGGAAATGGTCGTTTGAGTTAAAAACCAAACGAGAGGCGGCAATCGACATTATCGACACTGCGCTAGCCTCTTTAGTGAGCACGATTCGACAATGAGATATCCTTTTCCGATTGTACTGGTTCTTTTCCTATTATCAACCACATCTTCAATCCTTTTTGCCCAGACATACCGAAACCCGGTCACCATACCACCCGCCCTCAGCGGCAACTTCGGTGAGTTGAGGAACAACCATTTTCACTCAGGCATCGATTTCAAGACACAACAGGTCACCAACAAGCCTGTCGTGGCCATCGAAGATGGCTATGTCTCCCGCATCGCTGTCTCGCCGGGGGGCTATGGACTGGCAATCTATCTGGATCACCCTGCCACCGGCCACACCAGTGTCTATGGCCACCTCAACAGTTTCTCCGATGCGATTGCGCGGTATGTGGTGGAGAAACAGTACGAATTGGAGCGTTATCAGGTGAACCTGCATCCAGAGGCCTGGCAACTCCCTGTAAAACGAGGTGAGCAGATAGCCCTCAGCGGCAACAGCGGCAGCTCTGCAGGACCCCATCTCCACTTTGAGATAAGGGACCTGGCAACGCAGGAACCACTTGACGTGTTGGCATACATCGACCCTGTACCCGATTCACAAAAGCCCGACCTGCGCGGCATCGCCCTCTACCCCATTGCAGGGCATGGGATTGTCAATGGCAGCAGCAATCATCTGCGCATCACGCTCAAAAAAGACAAAGCAGGCAACCCGCTCCCACCCGGCATCACCCTCACTGCCTGGGGACGTATCGGGGTCGGATTGAAAGCATACGACCGCATGGACGGTCAATCGAACACCTACGGGGTGAAGCAGATCCGTCTCTATCTGGATGAGGAACTGATTTTTACCAGTACCATCCGCCGCTTCTCATTCGATGATACCCGCATGCTCAACACATTCATCGACTTTGCCGATTGGCGCGAACGACGTTCGCTCTATATGAAGTCATTCATCGAACCGGGCAACAAGCTTCCCTTTTATCAGTCAAAGAACAGGGGATATGTGGTGATCAACGAAGAAAGAACATACCGCTTCCGCTATGAACTGGAAGACCATTATGGCAACCAGCTCACCTATCCCTTCGCAGTGAAGGGTGTGCCGGCCAGGATTCCGCAACCTGCACCTTGCGGTCACTACATGTCCTGGCAGTTTGACAACAGTTACTTGGATCCCGATCTGTCATTGCTCATCCCCACAGGCAACCTCTATCACGATATCTGTTTCACCCATAAATCCACGCAGAGCAACAGCCACTATTCCGATATACACAGTGTGCACGAAGCACCCGTACCACTCCATCAACAGGCCACGCTGCGCATCCGGCTGAAAGGTGACACCTTGCTCCAGAAAAGCAATTACGGGATTGTGAGTCTGGATAAAAACGGGAAGGAAAGCTGGCTGGGAGGTCATTATCAGGAAGGAGGGGTTGTCACAACCCTGCGTGAGCTGGGAGGGCGTTATGCTGTGTCAGCCGATGGTGTGGCACCGGTGATCACCCCATTGCAGCCGGAGAACTGGAAAAAACAACGCACCATCCGCTTGCGGTTAACCGACAACAAAAGTGGGATTGCCTCCTTCAGGGGAGAGATAAACGGTCGTTTTGTGCTCTTCTCCCACGACAGCAAATCAACGCTTTACAGTTATCGTTTCGATGATGCCAGGCTACCTGACACTGAAGTGCTGGAGCTCACCTTCACTGCCACCGACGGAGCCGGCAACAAAAGCGAATACAAAGTGACGCTGTAGTCACTACCGGCTCGTTAGGAGTTGGTTTTTTCTAAGGGTTCAGAGTCCCAGCGTCTCCTGTACCAGTCGTATCTCCCGCTCACTGCCGGTGTGCTTGCCCTCCACGTCGGAGAGCTTCACACACTCCTGCCACTCCTCCCTGTCGGTCATCCGGCAACGGAACAGCTTCATCACGATGTTCATCCCTTTGATGTTGTTGCCCACATCATTTGTCAGGTTGGTGCCGATGCCGAAGGTGGCACCGATCCGGTCACCACAGTACTGTTTGATCTGGATTGCCTTCTCCACGTTCAGGCTGTCGGAAAAGACCAGGTACTTGAGTCTGGGATTCACCCGCAACTCCTCGTAACGTCTGATCACCTTGTCCACAAAGAGGTAGGGATCGCCGCTGTCGTGCCGCAGACTGGTGAAGAGCGCCGCATGCTTCTTGCTGAAGTTGCGCAGGAAGACATCGGTCGTGTAGGTATCGGTGAGTACCGTACCCAGGTCGCCGTCGTAGACATTGATCCAGTCCTCCATCGACATGTAGTTGGCCATCTTGTACCCATAGATGGAACCGTGGAACTGCACCCACTCATGGGGGTGGGTACCGGAGACGTTGAGATCGTGCTTGTACGCCAGATAGACATTGCTGGTACCAAACAGGCTCTCACCGGCATGCTGCTTCAGTATTCCGGTCACCCGATCCTCCACGTCGTAGCTGAAACGACGACGCATGCCGAAAAGCGAGAAGATGATGCCCGCTGCCTTCATTCTTTTGGCCTTCTCGATGGCTGCCTGTTCCATGTATTGCAGGTCGGGATAATCACCCCGTTCACGGAACCAGAGCTCGGAGACGGTGGCCAGGATGGGTGTTTCCCAGAGTGTCACCCTGTAAAGCAGCCCACTGGCTTTTACCCGCAGCTTGCGGTTCTCCATGGTGATCTCCACCTCAGAAGGATCGAAGTGAAATCCTTTCAGGAAATCGATGTAGGTGGGCGGCAGATAGGGCATCTGTCTCTTTACAAACAGCTCCTCCTCACGGGTGAGCGAGAGTTGTGCCATCTGATCCAGCTCCTCACGCAACAGTTTGTCGAACCCCTCCGGGTAGTCGCCATTGCTCCGGTCCACGAACTCAAACTCGCCACAGGCACGGGGAAAAAGCTTGGAGTAGGCATAACTGGTGGTAAACTTGTAGAGGTCGGTGTCAAGGATGCTTCTGATGATAGCCATTGATCGCTTCAGTTTAGGGATTAGAATGGTAAAACGTTTGAACATTTGTTTCGTTCACTTTGCACCAAAAAGGGGGCGCCGCTGTAACAGCGACGCCCCCAACAATCTATCGTTTAAAAAAGTATCAGATGCCTCCTTCAATGTTCCAGACAAACGCCCGCAGGCCCAGGTTGGCCGACTCGCTGTCCAGCTCCCGGAGGTAGGCCAGCAGCCCCTCCACCTTGTTGTCTTCCACTACCGTGAGGATGGCATTGTTCACCGAGGGCCAGGCGTGGCTTCCGTAGTGAGGAATGCCATCACTGCTGCCTCTGCCGTAGACCTCTTTCCAGGAGGTGAATCCTCGTATGTTGAGCCGGGCGAGGTTCTCCACGATGATGTCATAGTGGGCCTGGTCGAGCATAATCATTACTGCTTTCATATCTTATGGGTTGTTTATTTATTCATTCACTACATTGTTCACCAACACCTCGCGATGTTTCCTCCGTCTTCTGCGCACACCGTAGCCGGCCATCATCGAGTAGAGTGACGGTATCAGCACCAGGGTGATGACGGTGGAGAAGGTCATACCCCCGATGATGGAGATACCAAGCGACTTCCACATCTCCGATCCCTGTCCCGTACCGATTGCAAGCGGCACCATTCCCAGAATGGTGGTGAGCGTGGTCATCAATACCGGTCGCAGACGGGAGCGTCCCCCATGCACCACGGCGGTGATGATCGACATGCCTCTCTCGCGGTTCAGGTTGATGTAGTCGATCAGCACGATGGCGTTCTTCACCACCATACCCACCAGCATGATCAGCCCCACAAAGCCCATGATACCAAGGGGCTCCCCAGTGAGTGCCAACAACAGAATCGACCCGGTGAAGGCGAAGGGAACCGTCAGGATGATCATGAAGGGATAGGTGAGCGACTCAAACTGTGATGCCAACACGATGTAGACCAGCAGCGAGACAATCATCAACAACAATCCCAGCTGTGCAAATGACTCCTGTTGCTCCTCCATCGAACCGCCAATCTCAATCTGCACGCCGGCAGGAACCTCATATCCGGCAAGCAGGCTGGTCACATCCTCCACTACTTCACTCAGTGCGCGGCCATAGATGCTACCCGTGACGGTCACAATGCGCTGTCGGTCCTGACGATCCACCTGTGGCAGGGTCGATGTCTCCACCACCGCTCCCAGGTCTCTGACGCGCACGCCGGCACCCATCGGGTTGTAAATCATGATGTTCTCGATATCCTCAATCGACTCGCGGTATTGCTCCTCGTAACGCACCCGGATGTTGTACTCCTCACCCTCCTCGCGGTATTGCGACATGGTGAGGCCGTTGATCCTGTTTCGGATCGCATTGGCGGCTGTGCTCATATTCAATCCGTTCAGCGAGAGCTTCTCCCGGTCGAACTGAATCTGGTACTCCATGCGGTAATCTTTTCTGGAGACGGTGATGTCCCTGAGACCTTCCACCTTTTCCATCCTTTCCTGCAACTCTGCGGCTACCTGGTCGGTCACCGTCAGGTCGTAGCCATAGATTTCAAGCGCCACATTGCTTCCGCCGGTCATCCCCATGTCACCACCACCGGGCATCACCTGGAAACGCCTCACCTCGGGCATCGCCGTCAGGTCTTGTCGCATCTCATCAGAGACATCGTAGATGCTCTTCTTTCGGTTCTTCGACTCGGTCAGACGGATGGTGTAGGTCATGATGTTGGAGGCATTGTCCTGCATGGCCGCCCAGGCGTTGTCCTCGCTGGCGGAACCCACACTGAAGGAGATGATCTCAATCTCCGGATACTTGGTCTCCATCATCTGAGCAATGCGGTGTCCCGTCTCACGGGCTACCTCCATGCGCGTGCCTGTGGGCATCTCCACAGTCAGGCCGATGTCGTTGTTGTCTGAAGCCGGCATAAACTCCGTCTTCAGCGTCACGGCGCTGATCACCACACTCACGACGAAGATCACCAAAACGACTAGCATGGTGAACCTGCGTCTGCGTACTACACTGTTCACCAGTCGTGCGTACTGGTGATCCATTCTGTTGAGTAACGGCAGCACCCTTTTATTGTACCAACGGTCAAAGCCGTTCATCTTTACATCCTTGTTGCCCCGCATCATCTTGGCGCTCATCATGGGAGTGAGTGTAAGCGCAATGATCAGCGAGAGGGCGATGATGATGGTCACCATCCATCCCAACTGCTTGAACATCACACCGGCAAAGCCACCCACCATGGTCATTGGCAGGAACACCGCGATGATGGTGAGCGTAGAGGCGATCACCGAGAGGGAGACCTCCTCGGTTCCGTAGACTGCTGCCTGGCGCGGGCGACTGCCCCGCTCAATGTGGCTGGTGATGTTCTCCAGCACCACGATGGCGTCGTCCACCACCATACCGATGGTGATGGAGAGTGCCGAGAGCGAGATGATGTTGATGGTGTTGCCCGTCAGGTAGAGATAAATGAAAGAGCCGATCAGGGAGATCGGAATGGTCACCATCACAATGATGGTGGCACGCCATCGACCCAGGAAGAAAAGCACGATGATGCCCACAATGAGAAGCGCCAGCAGGATGGTTTCCAGCAAACTGTTGATGGATACCTTCACATACTCCGAAGAGTCCATCACCGTCACCAACTTGATATCGGGCGGGAGGGTCTTCTCCAGTTCGGGCAACTGCTCTCTCACGGCATTGGCGATCGATACGGTGTTGGCTCCCGACTGTTTCTGTACCACGATGGAGGCACTGCGCACCCCATTGGTGTAGTTCTCCTGCACGCGCGACTCGAGGGTGTCACTCACGGTAGCCACATCGCGCAAGTAGATGGGTTTGCCCTGGCTGTTGCCCACGATGATGTCGTTCAGCTCACGGCTGTTTTTAAACTGCCCCTCCAGGCGCAACATGTAGGTCTGTGAACCGATGTCGAAATTACCGGCCGGCACGTTCACGTTCTCGGTGGCGATCACCTGGGCGATCTGCTCGAGTGACAGGTTGTAGGCCTCCAGCTTCTGAGGTGCCACGTTCACCTGCACTTCCCTTTCGGGTGCACCCGATACGGAGACGGTACCGATTCCCGGAATGCGGTTCAGCGGGTTGGCCACCTGTTCGTCGAGTATCTTGTAAAGTGCGCCGGCACTCTCCTCGGCAGTGGCGGAAAGCACCACTACAGGGATCATGTCGGAGCTGAACTTGAGGATCATCGGATCTTCGGTACCGTCAGGCAGGAAGCCGGCAATCATATCCACCTTGTCCCGGACGTCGTTCATCACCTCATCCATGTCGGTTCCAAATTCGAACTCCAGCATGATCATCGACATGCCGTCCTTCGACTGGGAGGTGATCTCCTTCAGCTTCTCGGTTGAGTTGAGCACATCCTCCAGCGGGCGGGTAACATTTGCTTCCACATCCTCGGCACCCGCACCCGAGTAAGAGGTCATTACGGAGACGATGTTGATGTCGATTTTGGGGTAGAGGTCTATCGGCAGCTGCCGGTAGAACATGATCCCTATCAACACCACACCGATAAAGATCAATGCTGTTCCCACGGGGTTTTTCACCGCGGTTTCATATGGTTTCATCTGTTGGTTTCTTTTTTACTGTTCATATCCTTACTGAACCACTTCCACGGCGGCTCCGTCGATCAGGCCATTGTTGCCCTGCACTATCACCCTGTCGCCTTCACTCAGGCCGGAGAGGATCTCATACTTGTCGTTGATCCTGACACCCAACTCCACCAAGGTGTAATGCGCAATGCCATCTTTTTCAACGAAGACGTATCGGTCGTTTGACCCCACCTGCTTCAATACGGCCATGTCAGAGAGTAAGGGACGATCATTGGTGCCGAAGTTCATCTTCACCCGGGCAAACATGCCGGGCCGTAGACGCTGCTGGTTGTTGGGTACGGAGACCTCCACGGTGAAGGTGTGCGACACCGGGTCGAGTGTGGGATGTACCAGCGACACCTTGCCCTGGAAGGTCTCCCCTTCGAGGGCATCCACAGTCACCTCCACGGGCATCCCTTTCACCACCTTGCTGTAGAACGACTCCGAAACGTTCACCACCACCTTCACCGGATTGATGCTCTCAATGGTGAGGATGGGCAACTGCATCGCCACGTCGCCCGGATCGTAGTTGCGGGCGGTCACCACACCACTGATGGGACTCACCAGCGTGGTGTTCTCACCCAGGTTGTTGAGCGCTGTCTGGGCCACCTCAAGCTGCGTGCGGGCCTGGTCGAGCTGCTGCTTGGAGATGCCGCCCACGGCAAACAGCTCCTCATAGCGTTCAAAGTCCCTACGCAGGGTGGCCACCTGTGTCTCCTGCTGGGAGAAGCTGGCGGCATCCATCGCAGCGACGGCCTGACCGCGGCGTACCGTGGAGCCCACATCCACCATGATGCGACGGATACGTCCCCCCATGGCCGGAGCTATGTTGTTCACCTGGTCGGCCTCGACCGATGCAGTGAAAGATGATATCTGATCTACCGGCACCATCTGTACGGTCTCCACCCGTACGCTCTTCTTCAGGGGTGCCTCGTTTTCGGTTCCTTCCGAAGTTCCTTTTCCTCCGCAGGAGGCAAGCAATGCCAATGCCAGGAGAGATGTAAATTGCAATAAGCTGTACTTTTTCATCTGATTATTTATTATCTGTTTCATTATTCGTTTGTCGCTACAGGTTGAATATCATAGCCCAGCACCTTCTCCAGATCGGCCTTCGCTGCCAGGTAATCATAAATGGCGTTGCGATACTGAAGTTCAGCATTGATTACCGCCAGTGCCGCTGCATTCACATCCACGATGGTACCCATGCCGGTTTCGTACCGTTTCAGGGTGATCTCATGTCCCTTGCGGGCTTGTGCCACCGACGACTCGGTAGCCACCACCTGTTCAATGTTCTTGTGAATCAAATCGTAGTTGTTGCGGATGGAAAGCTTCAAGCCACGCTCCAGCTCCTTGCGCTGCTCCTCCATCTGGAAGAGCTGAATCTCAGCCTGCTTCACGCCATGATAACGCTGTCCCCCGTTGAAGATGGGGATTTGCAGGGAGAAGCCGAGCATCGAATAGGGATCCCAACGGTAGTCACCAAAATTGAAGTTGTTGTTCTGACTCATGTAGGTCCAGTTGAAACTGGTCACCAGCGAAGGTGCGTACTGCAGCTTCTGCATCTCATAGGCGTTCTGAGCCTGCTCGGATTGCAGTTCGAACTGACGGATATCGCTGTTGTTGACCAGCGAGGTGTCGGCGGGGATGATCGCATCAAACATGGAGGTACGGTAATCGCCCAGTGCCCCCATCACCTTCAGTGGTATCTCGCCATCCATGCCCATCAGCATCTTGAGTTGCAGCTCGGCAATCTTCATCATGTTCTCCGCCTGCAGGATGCTTGGGATAAGGCTCTTGAGCCGCACGTCGGCTGTAATCACATCATACTCGGCTACTATACCCTGGTTGAAACGGTTGCGGATGTTTTCCAGATTGAGCGAGTCGGTCTCATAGGTCTTGCGGAACACCGAATAGCTGTCCTGCGCCAACAGAAGACTGTAGAATGCCTTCTTCACCTGGTTCACCAGGTCGATGCGGGAGGAGCGTGCCTGCTCCATGGCCAGCCGGATGTCCACCTCGCTCATCTGGATGTTCTTCCAAAGCGATGGCATCACCAATGGCATGCTCACATTCATCCCGGCAGACCAGACATTGAAGCGGCCCATCTGGATCCCTTCACCCGAGCTCTCCGGATCGGGCATCATCACCTTGCTGAGTACCTGCAACACTTGCAGTTCCTCCGGCGTGTATTGTGTGGGGTCGATGTCGCCACCGCCCATGCCGAAGCCTTCATCAAAATATACTGTCTGACGCTTGATGGCTCGCTGGTACTGCCCTATCAGGTCGAACTGTGGCAGCAACGCACCATATGCCGATTTTTTCGCATACTCTTTCTTGGTGATCTCCATGTCTGCCACCTTCACCTTGGGATTGTCGCTCAGTGCGATCTCCAGTGCCATGGGCAGGTCAATGGTGAGACTGTCGGACGATTGGGCATGAAGGCCGGAAATACCGGCAACAGCCATCATCAATGCAACCGACAGTGATCGGATTGATTTTGATTGATTCCTTTTTACGCTTTTCATCTTTATTTAGTTTTCTGATTTCTTGTCCAAATTGAACAGATAGTTGTCAATGATACGAATTCCTTTCTCGGTGGATATCCCTCTGATGAAGTTGATCATCATGGTGAAGAACAGCTCCTTGAATGAAAAGGGGGGCTTTTCCAGGTAAGAGGCCCGAATGTAGGTATGGGTCCCATCCTCCACCAGGAAGGCGGTCACCTCCACGTTAAGGTCACTTCTGATATAACCCTGTGCGATACCCTTGCGAAGAAAATCGCACAAAAAGAGATTGCTCCTTGCCACATCCTCCTTGATCAGTTTAGCCGCAACGGGATAATACTTCTGCAGATCCTCGAAGAACTTCACATTGGCCAGTGGCAGGTTTTGCTGTGCTTCAATGATCCGGATGAACACCTCGATCACATTGTAGTCGCCACCGAGGAGGGGTGAGAAATGTGCATCGCGTTCATTCCTCGTTTTAATGAGGAACGAGATGAGCAGATCCTCTTTGTCGCGGAAGATTTCATAAATGGTTCGCTTCGATATGCCCAGTGAAGTGGCAATCTCATCCATCGAACTGTTTTTGATTCCGTACTGGATAAAGAGGGCTCCAGCTTTTTCTATGATTCTGTCGCGCAATTCCATCAATAACCTGGTTTAAAAAACGCACAAAATTAATTCGGGAAACCCGAAAACACAAATCAGTTTTCCCGGTTTTAACAAACTTTAGGTCTCTCAATGCAGTTGTGTCACAAATTAAGAATTGTTCGCAGTTCCCGGTAACCGGCAGCGCTTGCCCTGATCTGATCTCCGTTGGAGAGGGTGAGCATCTGGTTCTGTTTCTCGTAGAGTTCGATGCGCAGGATCTTCTCCACATTGACAATGAAGGAGCGGTGTACCCTGACAAATCGATTGCGAGGCAGTGTCGCCTCGAAATACTTCATTGTCTCCTCCTTGAGATAACGACTCTGGGCAGTAACGATCTGCACATAGTCACCATCCGACTGGATGTAGACAATGTCGGGCACCAGGATCACATGGATCTTCTGACCACTTTTCACCGCCACACGCTCCAGCAACTCCTCATCGTGCTCATTCATGCCGTCGTCAGTGGCGGTAAAACCTGAAGCCACAGCAGCTGGCGGATCATCCTCGTCGATGTCATTGTCTGGCTCCTCATCCCCTCTCCTCATCCTCTCTTGGATCATCAGCAGTTGAACCAGGTAGACCAACAGCGAGATGAAAGCGGTCAGTGGCAGCAGTCGCTGCAGTTCCTCCCTCAGTGCATTCCCGGCGATCAGCAGGGTGAAGAGATGGCTCAGCAGGCCCCAAATTGCCATATACATGATTCCCAGTGCGGTATGGTTCACCATCCGTTGCCAGAAATCCAACTTCACATAGCGCGATGAGTGGATCACGGCGGCCAGCAACAGTCCCAGGCCCCCCATGATCACCGCATCAGCCAGGCTCTTCATCCAGATGAGGGCGGAAGGGAGCGATAGCAACGGCCGGATTGACAGCGCCTCGAAGATTGCGAAGAGGAGCGAGCAGGTCACGATGGGCAGCCACCTGAAAGGGTTGTAAAAGTGCATTTGTTTCATTTGTCATCGCTGTTCAGGGTTGAACAGGAGCAACACAGTGATCAGCGTATCTCACATCCGCCGAAGATCAGGTCGCCTCTTAAAATCAGTTTACGCGCATAATCGGGTGTAGAAATCAATCGTTTGTCTTCCACACCTCCCAGTACCGTCTGGAACCTGGTCTCCACCAGCCAGTCTCCCGGGATGTAGAGCTCCACCCCTCCAAAGGTGGCATTCACCTCGAGACAGGTCTCCCCCTCGGGAAGTGTGGTTCTCCTGAGGTCGACCACGATACCGCCAAAAGTGGCATTCAGTTCTCCGCCATGGAACACCGGATCGAGGAAGATGCTCTCCGAGCCGCCAAAGAGCACCCTTTTATCAATGCTGCCATTCACATCACTGAGCGACTCACGGTCAAATGAGGGGTACCTGCGCAGGTGATCTCCTTTGCGGTTAAAGACCCGCAGTATGAAAACAATCCCAACGATGATCAGCAGGATCGGCCAGAAGGTATGGGTAAAGTCACCCTCAAGACCGGGCATAGTACCGGGATATGCCATCGCAATGCGGGGCAGTAGGAAGAAGATGCCCACAACCAACAGGATGACAGGCATCAACAGGTCTCTTCTTGAGAACTTCAGGATACCAGCCGCTACAAAAAGCATGGGCCAGGAGAAGATCACCGGTCTGAGTGCCGGATCGATCCATCCGAAATTGAATGAGAGGAAGAGCAGACCGGCAATTACCAGGAGCAAACCAAAAAGAATCCCTTTCAATCTTCCGTGACAATTTGATGAAGTAGTTGTATTTGTTTTCATAACGCACATTTTTTTTTACAAATGTAGCAATGCGCAGGGGGCAGGTGCAACCACAAATCGACGAATGCCATCCTTTGACCCGATGAACGAACGCATTTTTACTGCTAAATGAGCGCTGTTTTTTTATTGCGCCTGAATTAATCCTTATCTTTGAAGTTCAAAATTATTAAAAAACAGGAATCAAATGAAACAAGTAGCTGCTTTTCTTCAGATTTTTATGCTCATCCTCTCCCTCCCGGTATTGATTCAATGTGGCGGGAACAACAACCAAAAGCCGATCAATGTGGATGAACTGCTGGCCAATACCGAAACACTGACAGGTGAAACGGTGATCGTGGAGGGACACTGCACCCATGTCTGCAGCAAGAGCGGCATGAAACTCTTTCTTCAGGGCAGTGATGAGAACCTCTCCATCCGTGCCGAATCGGACGCCACCCTCGGCAAGTTTGATCCGGAGGCTGTAGGTAAGAAAGTAAGGGTGATCGGTCTTCTGGTGGAAGAGCCGGCTGTTGTGTCACCCACCCATCACGAACATATGGGAGAACTGACCGATAGCACCGAAAGTGCCCATTGTGAAGAGGAGGATGCCGCGACCCCACGTTATCACATCGCCGCCACCTCCTATCAGATCGTGGAGTGATGGATCCGATCCCCCCCTTCACCGGTTTCAGGCCCGAGACCATCCTCTTTTTGCGGGAGCTGAAAGCGAACAATTATCGTGAATGGTTCACTGACCGAAAGGATGTCTACCAGGAGACACTGCTCAATCCCTTCCGGGCACTGGCCGTGATGCTCTCGCCGATGATGTACGGCATCGACCCCCTGTTCGAGTTGCAACCCGCGAAGATGCTCTCCCGCATCTACCGGGACATCCGTTTCTCACCCAACAAGGATCCCTACAAGAGCTCGATGTGGCTCAGCTTCCAGCAGAAGGGTACCCACTGGGAAGAGACACCCGGTTTCTTTGCTGAGCTGGAGTGTGACAATTTCACCTATGGTATGGGTCTCTACGCACCCAGGCGGAAGGTCATGGATGTCTTTCGGGAAGAGATCTCCTACAGCCAGGAGTCGTTTCGTAAAATGGCACTGCAAACCACCAATGCGGGTTTCACCGTAGAAGGCGAACGCTACAAAAGAGAGATACCCAATGATCTGCCGACATTTTTCCAACCCTGGATGCAACGGAAATCCTGCTACCTGATCAAACGGATCCCTGTGAATGACGCACGCATATACAGCAGCGCCATCGCCCTGCAATTGATGGATGACTTCTCGCAGGTGGCGGATCTTTACCACTTTATGATGGATGTTGTAAAGGAAAGGTCAGAATAATTATAATCTGTCACAATAATTTTATAATTTTGTGCGGATTATTGAACAATCTGCACAAATAAAATCAAAATGACAATGAACAAACTACGGGATGATGCCCTTGCCTATCATGCGCAGGGACGTCCCGGTAAAATTGAAGTAGTCCCCACCAAACCCTATAGCTCACAACGTGATCTCTCACTGGCCTACTCGCCAGGGGTAGCCGAACCCTGCCTGGAGATTGAGAAGAACCCGCAGGCTGCCTACGATTACACCGCAAAAGGCAACCTGGTGGCGGTGATCTCTAACGGCACCGCCGTACTGGGACTGGGTGACATCGGGCCCCTGGCCGGTAAACCGGTGATGGAGGGCAAAGGCCTCCTCTTTAAGATCTTCGCCGGCATCGATGTCTTCGACATCGAGGTGAACGAGAAAGATCCCGAGAAATTCATCCAGGTGGTCAAGGCAATCGCCCCCACCTTCGGCGGCATCAACCTGGAGGATATCAAGGCTCCTGAGTGCTTCGAGATTGAGGAACAGCTTAAGAGTCAGCTCGACATCCCGATCATGCACGACGACCAGCATGGCACCGCCATCATCTCCGCCTGCGGCCTGCTCAACGCCCTCGAGCTCAACGGAAAGAAAATAGAAGAGCTGCAGATCGTGGTCAATGGCGCTGGGGCTGCAGCCAACTCCTGCACCAGACTCTACATGTCCCTGGGCGCCCGCAAGGAAAACATCGTGATGCTCGACTCCCGGGGGGTGATTCACACGGGTCGCACCGATCTGAACGACCGCAAACGACCCTTTGCTACCAACCGCAACATCACCACACTGGAGGAGGCACTCAAAGGAGCTGACATGTTCCTGGGTCTCTCTGTGGCTGATGTACTGAATGAGGAGATGCTCCGCTCCATGAACGACAACCCGATCGTCTTTGCACTGGCCAACCCCAATCCGGAGATCTCTTACGAACGGGCCATGGCTGCCCGTGAAGACATCATCTTTGCCACGGGCCGTTCTGACTATCCCAACCAGATCAACAACGTGCTGGGATTCCCCTACATCTTCCGGGGTGCCCTCGACGTGCAGGCTACCTGCATCAACGAGGAGATGAAAATAGCCACCGTACGTGCACTGGCCGACCTCACCAAGAAAGCAGTACCCGACGTGGTCAATGAGGCATACAGTGTGAAGAAACTCAGCTTCGGCAGGGAGTACATCATCCCCAAGCCCCTCGACCCGCGCCTGCTCACCACCGTGGCACCTGCCGTGGCAAAAGCAGCCATGGCATCGGGTGTGGCACGCAAGCCCATCACCGATTGGGAGGCTTACGACCACAAGCTACGCGACCTGATGGGGCTCGACAACAAAATGATCCGCCGGATGTACGAGATGGGGCGGCAACGACCCAAACGGGTGGTCTTCTCCGAGTCGAACCACCTCAACATGCTCAAGGCGGCCGAAGCAGCTTATGCCGAGGGCATCTGCCATCCCATCCTGCTGGGCAACGAAGAGAAGATTGCCAACGTGGCAAGGGAGAACCATATCAGCCTCGAAGGAATCGAGATCGTGAACCTGCGACACGACCGTGAGGAGTCACGTCGTTTGCGCTATGCAACCCTGCTCACAGAAAAGAGAAATCGTCAGGGGATGACGCTCGAGGAGGCAGCCGAGAAGATGTTCGAACGCAACTACTTCGGCATGATGATGGTGGATACCGGTGAGGCTGATGCCATGATCACCGGTGTCTTCAGCAAGTACCAGCAGACAACCGACATCGCCAAGGAGGTGATAGGCATCCGTGAGGGATTGAACCACATCGGCGCGATGCACATCGTCAACACCAAGAGGGGGATGCTCTTTCTTGCCGACACCCTCTTCAACCGACACCCCGACAGCGAGGCGCTGATCGACATCGCCCGTCTGGCCAACGCCACGGTCAAGTTCTTCAACCAGGAACCGGTCATCGCCATGCTCTCCTACTCCAACTTCGGTGCCGACACAGTGGGCAGCCCCGCCAGCGTGCACCAGGTGGTTGAGACATTGCACGAACGCTACCCTGAGATGGTGATCGACGGTGAGATGCAGGTCAACTATGCACTGAACAAACAGCTGCGCGACAGGAAGTATCCTTTCTCCAGGCT
The DNA here is from genome assembly GCA_023399295.1 of Bacteroidota bacterium. Lineage (GTDB taxonomy): Bacteria > Bacteroidota > Bacteroidia > Bacteroidales > Dysgonomonadaceae > Proteiniphilum. Next base: position 24,040 of record JAEWQF010000042.1, on the reverse strand, counting down.
GCACGACAAAGAGGTCAATACGCTTGTCTTCCCCAACCTCAGCTCCGCCAATGCCGCCTACAAGCTGCTCAAGGAGACCGGCATGACAGACATCATCGGCCCCATCCAGATGGGACTCAACAAGCCGGTGCACATCCTTGACGTGGAGACACCCGTGCGCGACATCGTGAACATGGTGGCCGTGGCGGTGATTGACGCCATCGTGGAGGAGAACATTCGCACCAACCAACTCACTCGCATCCAGTAACACTAAAATAAAAAAACCGAAATTGATAACATGAAGGAAGAAAGAAAGAAATTCCTGCTCTCCGAAGCAGAGATCCCGGAGCAGTGGTACAACATCACCGCTGAGATGAAGAACAAGCCGCAGCCGATGATCAACCCCGGCACAAAAGAGCCACTCAAGGCGGAGGACCTCTACCCCCTCTTCGCCGAGGAGCTGGCACGCCAGGAGGTGAACCAGAGCGACGCCTGGATCGATATCCCCGAAGCGGTGCGGGAGAAGTACAAGATCTACCGTCCCTCACCGCTGGTGCGTGCCACAGGACTGGAGAAGGCACTCGACACGCCTGCACACATCTACTTCAAGAACGAGAGCGTGAGCCCGGTGGGATCACACAAACTCAATTCGGCACTGCCTCAGGCCTACTACAACAAGATTGAAGGCATCACCCACCTCACCACCGAGACCGGTGCCGGACAGTGGGGTACCGCCCTGGCGCTTGCCACCAGGATGTTCGGTCTGGAGCTGGCTGTCTACATGGTGAAGATCAGCTACGAGCAGAAGCCCTATCGTCGCTCACTGATGCAGACCTGGGGGGCACAGGTGATCCCTTCCCCCAGCATGTCCACAAAGGCGGGTCGCAAGATCATCACCGACCACCCCAACTACCAGGGGAGCCTCGGCACCGCCATCTCCGAGGCAATTGAACTGGCGATGCAGACCCCCAACTGCAAGTATGCACTGGGCAGCGTGCTGAACCATGTCTCACTGCACCAGACCATCATCGGCCTGGAAGCGGAGAAACAGATGGCCATGGCGGGTGAGTATCCCGATGTGGTGATTGGTTGCTTTGGTGGTGGTTCCAACTTCTCAGGCATCTCCTTTCCCTTCCTGCGTCACAACTTTGAAGGAAAAGCAAACACCCGATTCGTGGCTGCCGAGCCGGCATCCTGCCCCAAGCTCACACGCGGCCGTTTTCAGTACGACTTCGGCGACGAGACCGGCTACACCCCGCTCATTCCGATGTATACACTGGGACACAAGTTTGCTCCCGCCAACATCCACGCCGGGGGACTGCGCTATCATGGTGCCGGCAGCATCGTGAGCCAGCTGCTCAAGGATGGCTACCTTGAGGCGATCGACATCAAACAGCTGGAGACCTTCGAGGCGGGCGTACTCTTCGCTCAGACCGAGGGTATCATCCCCGCGCCGGAGTCAACCCACGCCATCGCGGCCGCCATCCGCGAAGCCAAACAGGCAAAGGAGGAAGGCAAGCAGAAGGTGATCCTCTTCAACCTCTCAGGCCACGGACTGGTAGACATGGCTGCCTACGACCAATACCTGGCAGGTGATCTCACCAACCACGAGGTGTCGGACAACGAAATCAGTCGTGTCCTTGCCAACAATTGATTCTTGCAGGGTATCCGCCGGGGCTGTTAAAAAACGGGGATATTGTGGAAAAGAGACCAAAATATGCACCGGAATATTTGGAGATATGAACTCTATCACCTATCTTTGACATGTAAGTTGATAGAGTAATTGCCGCATTGGTCGATTGGGAAACTCATCAATTACGTTTTAGAAACCGAGTCACGTTTTTGGCATCAATGGCGGGCCGCAGCCCTCGGGATTCATCTTCGGATGAACAGCGGATTACAAAGATTCCGAAACACTCAAATCCTGTCACAAGGAGTTTCGTCTTATTCCACCGATGCGGCTTCATATAGAAAGCAGATCTGCAACAGATAACACTATCGTGCAGACTGCTTTTCACTTTTTACGGGTCGTTCTATGCCAAACATCAGCAGATACGGGGAACTGTTTCTGGTCTTCTTCAAGATCGGGGCCTTTACCTTTGGAGGCGGCTACGCCATGATCCCACTGATCCGCAACGAGGTTGTCGCGAAAAAGAGATGGCTCGACGACGACGAGTTCATGGAGATGCTGGCCATCGCCCAGTCCATCCCCGGCCCCATCGCACTCAACACCGCCCTCTTCGTGGGCAACAAACGACTGGGCTTTAAAGGAAGCCTTTTCAGTGCCGCCGGCATCATCCTCCCCTCCTTCATCATCATCCTGCTCATCGCCATCCTTTTCGCACAGTTCAGGGAGAATCCCCTCGTGGAACGCATCTTTAAGGGAATCCGCCCGGCCGTGGTGGCACTGATTGCCGCTCCATTGCTGGGACTGGGACGCTCGGCAGGGGTAAAGATGAAGAACATCTGGATACCGGTGGCAGTGGTACTTGCGGTATGGCTGCTGAAGATATCACCGGTCTGGATCATCCTGGCGGCCATCCTGCTGGGAATCTCGCACCTGATCTATCTAAAAAAAGTGATGAAGAAATAAATGGAACTGATCGACCTCTATATCGCCCTCTTTCTCGCCTTCTTCAAGATAGGACTCTTTGGCTTCGGCGGCGGTTACGCCATGTTGCCGCTGATACAGCGGGAGGTGGTTGACATCCATGGGTGGATCACCGTGGCCGACTTCACCGACATTGTGGCCATCTCACAGACCACACCGGGACCCATTGCCTTCAACTCGGCCACCTACATCGGTTACTCTGCCGTCACCGAGATGGGATTTGCCACCGGCTACGGTGTGGTGGGATCGGCAATTGCCACCCTTGCGGTCAGCCTCCCCTCGCTGGTTCTGATGACACTGGTTTGCACCTTCTTCTTTCGCCTCAAGGGTAACCCCTGGATGGTATCATCTCTTTCAGTACTGAAGCCGGCTATCATCGGACTGATTGCATCAGCGGCACTGATGCTGATGAACGGCAACAATTTCATCGATTACAAAAGCTGGATTATTTTTGGTGTGGTGTTGGCAGCCTCGATCAAGAAGGTGGATCCCATCCTACTGATCCTGCTCTCCGGTGTGGCCGGACTGCTCCTCTATTCCGCTTAGCTTCGCATCCTCTTTCTTCGTTCTCCTGCCACCACGGATTAGCAACACCAACAGCAGCAGAAAGAAAAGAGCAACCAGGGACCAGAACCATATCTCCTGATAAATGGGATCCTTGCTGTAGTCGATGCTGATGTCGAGGGAGGGGGCGATGCCCTGTTCTGCTCCTCGCAACAGGAGTGAAAAACAGCAAAAGAACAATGTCAACAGGAGATGTCTCATGGCAGAAGTGTTTTCTGATAGGCAAGCCGCGGGGAACCATCGCTCACGTAAATGATGCCGCAAAAGGTGAACCCCAACGATGCGATGACCTGCTGCATCAACCGGTTGTCGCGATGGGTATCCACCCGTATGTTGGGACATTGGCTGAAGCTCCATTCAATGCAGGCACGCGCCACCCCCTTCTCCTTGCCGGAAGATGCGATGCGGTGCAACGTGCCGTATGGCTCCTCATTGAGCCATGAACCTTCAAAGATCTGCTGATAGGTGGGATCTTCACCCAGGATGAAACAAAAGGTACCGGCAATCATCCCCTGTTCGTTCAGGCAAACGTAACTGTGACCGGCGGCGATCTCCTCACGGATAAACGCTTCGGCAGGATAATGATCGCCCCACTGGGTGGGATTGCCATGCTGCTTCATGAAAGCACGTGCGACAGCATAGATCGCCATCACTTCCGCTATCTCTTCATCTCTTGTATGACGTATCCCGGTGATCATCGGTAAGAAATTGAAATGCGGTTACACCTATTCTCCCTTTGCGCCATTGTTTTTTTTGGCAACAGTTGCTTTGGTTGTCGTACTCTTCTTGGCAGCACTCTTCTTGGTCGTGCTCTTCTTGGTCGTGCTCTTCTTGGTCGTACTCTTCTTGGTCGTACTCTTCTTCGCACTGCTTTTGTTGGCAGCGGTTGTCGTGGAAGCTTTCTTCGTTGAAGCCCCCCTGCGCCCCCTGCCGGTGACCTTACCCTCCTTGTCGGCCTCTTCAATGATCGTACGGCACGCCTCCAGGGTCAGCTCCTCCGGCTTCACACCTTTCGGTATCTTGTAGTTCCCTTTCTGAAAGGTGATGTAGGGACCGTAACGGCCGTTGAGCACCTGGAGCTCCGGCTCCTCTTCAAAACTGAGGATAAGCTTTTCGCGGTCCTTCTGTTCCTTTGCCTCAATCAATGCGGTCGCCTCATCCAGTTCGATCTCCAGCGGATCCACACCCTTGGGTAGTGAGACAAACTTGCTGTTGTGACGGATATAAGGTCCGAAGCGGCCCACGCCTACCACCACTTCCTTCTCGCGGAAAGCACCCAGTGTGCGTGGCAACTCAAACAGCTTCAGTGTCTCCTCCAGGGTGATGGTCTCGATCGATTGTGTCTTCTGCAGCGAGGCAAACTGCGGCTTCTCCTCATCATCGGGTGTGCCGATCTGAGCCATGGCACCATAACGGCCAATTTTCACCGACACCTGTTTACCACTCTTGGGGTCTCTGCCCAGCACCCGCTCACCCGCCTTGTGTTCGGTGCGCATCTGTACCGTCTCCTCCACGATGGGGTGGAACAGCTTGTAAAAGGCCGCGATCTGTTCGTTCCACTGCACCTTTCCTTCGGCAATCTCGTCGAACTCTTTCTCCACCTTCGCGGTGAAGTTGTAGTCGATCACCGAGGGGAAATACTCCACCAGGAAGTCGTTCACCACCATCCCGATGTCGGTGGGCAGCAGCTTGTTCTTGTCGGCACCGGTGATCTCCTTCTTCACCGTGTCCTTGATGGCCCCCTTCTTGAGGGTGAGCACATTGTAGCTGCGCTCCTCACCCTCCACGCTCCTTTTCTCCACATACTCGCGATTCACGATGGTGGAGATGGTGGGGGCGTAGGTAGAGGGACGACCGATGCCCAGCTCCTCCATCTTGCGTACCAGGGCAGCCTCGGTATAACGCGGCGGACGTTGTGTGAAACGCTCCGTGGCGGTGGTCTCCGTCATCGCGAGCTGCTCGCCCTGATGCATCGGGGGAAGGATACCCTCCTCATTCTCGCCATTCTCCTCGTCGGTACCTTCAAGGTAGACACGCAGGAAACCATCGAACTTGATCACCTCACCGGTGGCCGTGAAACGACCCTCCGCATGGGAGATGCCGATGTTGACCGTGGTGCGCTCCAGCTCGGCATCGGCCATCTGCGAGGCGATGGTACGCTTCCAGATCAGCTCGTAAAGCTTTTTCTCCTGGGCTGTACCCGACACCTCCTGCTCGCTCAGGTAGGTGGGGCGAATCGCCTCGTGCGCCTCCTGGGCACCCTTCGACTTGGTCGTATATTGACGTACCTTGTGGTACTTTTCACCATACAGCTCATGAATCTCCGTCTTGGCGGTACCGATGGCAAGCCCCGAGAGGTTGACGCTGTCGGTACGCATGTAGGTGATCTTACCCGCTTCATAGAGCCGTTGGGCCACCATCATGGTCTGTCCCACCGAGAAACCCAGCTTCCGCGATGCCTCCTGCTGCAGGGTGGAGGTGGTGAAGGGTGCTGCGGGCGTTTTCTTTGCAGGCTTGGTCACCACCTCGTCGATGGTGAAGGTAGAGGCTTTCAACTGCTCCAGCAGGGCCAGTGCCTCCTTCTTGCTCTTGAGACGCTTGTTGTACTCAGCGCGGATCTGGTACTGCTGTCCCTCCTCCTCCTTGGTGAAGAGGGCTACCACACGATAGGCCGCTTCAGAGGTAAACTGTTGTATCTCCCGCTCCCGCTCCACGATGAGCCGCACCGCCACCGACTGCACGCGACCGGCAGAGAGGGCCGGCTTGATCTTGCGCCAGAGTACCGGCGAGAGCTCAAAGCCCACGATGCGGTCCAGTACACGACGTGCCTGCTGTGCATCCACCAGGTGCTGGTCAATCTTCCTGGGATGCTGAATCGCTTCCTGGATGGCATTCTTGGTGATCTCGTGAAAGACGATCCGTTTGGTCTGCTCCTCCTTCAGCTCCAGAGCATCGAAGAGATGCCATGAGATGGCCTCCCCCTCGCGGTCCTCATCGGAGGCGAGCCATACCGTCTCTGCCTTCTTAGCCGCCGCCTTGAGCTCTGACACCACCTTCTTCTTGTCGGCAGGGATCTCGTACACGGGTATGAAGCCGTTCTCGATGTCGATGCTGAAATCCTTTTTCTTCAGATCACGGATGTGTCCGTAACTCGACATGACGTGAAAATCCTTTCCGAGAAACTTTTCGATTGTTTTTGCTTTGGCGGGTGACTCTACTATGACCAGGTTTTTTTCCATTCAGATGCTGTTTCTTTCAATGTCAATGTGCAATGATTGCCCATTTCGGGTGCAAAAGTAGTAATTTTGCCACAGGAACAACACATTTTTTTGAATTTCCTTGTTTATTAAGGCTTTTTGATGGATCAGACCCCACCAATATTGCTGTTGATCCACAGTTTGTTCTATCCTTGTACAGGTGGTGAGACCTCCACCCCGTGCAGTAAGGAGAGTTGTTCCCTCAACCGGGGGGAGAGTGACCGGCGGATGGAGAGATCCATGCGACAACTCTCCCGGAACACCTGCGTCCACTGAACCTCTTCATACTGTTTCAGTAGGCGCATCACCTCGTTCAGCAACGGATATTCGAACCGGATCACGATCCGGTCGTTCACCGTCTTCTCCACGATCTCCGCATGGGCGATGGCATCGGCTGCAGCCTCCTTGTAGGCTTTGATCAACCCCCCGGTGCCCAGCAACGTGCCGCCGAAATAACGCACCACCAGGATCAGCACATCGGTCAGCTCTGCCGAGTTGATCTGCCCCAGAATCGGCTTGCCGGCAGTACCGGAGGGCTCTCCGTCGTCGTTTGCACGAAACTCCTCCCGCTCCCATCCCAGCATGTAAGCCCAGCAGACATGGCGTGCATCGTAATATTTCTTGCGATGCTCTTCCACGATCTCCTTCGCCTCTTCAGCGCTCTTCACCGGAACAATGTGCGAGATAAACTTGCTCTTCTTCTCGGTGAGATACCCCTCTGCCGGATGTTCAATGGTCTTGTAACTATCCTCCATGGCCCAAAATTAGTAAAAAGGGTTGGAAAGGTTCTGAGATCTTCACAAAAAACTGATACAACAACCCTTCATTCGCTAATATATCTGATGGAATCAATATATCACACAAATGTCGAGAGTGGCTCTGGAGATCAGGCTATTCATGGTTGCTTAGGTTTCATAGTATTCTTACCCCACACCTCCCTAATTTACACCATGCGATATGCTTCAAATATATGTGTGTGATGAAATAAACAAAACGGACACAACGATTGCATATTTAAGACACATATACAATATTTATTCTTTATTAGTATTTATTATATTCATATTGATATGATAAATCGTTCTTTTTAATACGTTTGTTGAATACTTTCAATTTTATCTTATTCTATTCTTATACTTTATTTTCAGAGCAATGGACTAAAGAGCTCACGAGGCATTGTTAGAAAACCTCCAAAGGGAGATTGGATTTGCTTCCTGACTTTTTAATAAAACATATACCCCTCTCATACTTCAAATTTCTCAATGCTCAATTCCATGGAAAGGGAGAATGGCGCAATACTTCGTAGATTTTGCAATAAGTCTATTTCAAAGTGCTCTTTATCGCGTTTGATCAAATTCATTTTATGTTACAACCTCCCGTGGTGCAACCTATAACGCAATAGTATGTAAAACTATTGAAGACGTAATAATATAATTTATTTCATTATGCATGGAAAAAAAATTTATCTTGTGATTGCTGTAATGGTTATGACAAATCTGATGCATCAACGTGTTTACTCTCAAACGGTAATTGATAAAGCGATATACCGATGCCAATACCAAAATACAACATTGAAAGATACGCTTGATGCGAATTATTACTCTACCGACATCATGAATTTGGATATAGGTGAAAACTCGGTTGTTTTTTACAGTTCGCGGAAAGGAGAAAAGGATGAATATAATAGAAAAATGCAGGAAAGCGGGACTTTCGATATGAACAAGATTAAAGAGTCTCCCAAAGGAGTGAATAACTACAAAGTGTATACGAATTATCCAAATGGAAAGATAACGTACCAGGATGAACTGGTTGGACGAAGAAACAACTATTATTACGAAGAAGATTTATTGCCCATCCAATGGACTGTCACATCAGAAAAGAAATTGATCTTGAAATTTAATTGCCAGAAAGCCACCTGTACTTACATGGGTAGAGATTACGAAGCTTGGTTTACAACCGAAATCCCAATCAAGTATGGACCCTATAAATTCAGAGGTTTACCAGGCCTAATCCTGAAGTTACACGATACAAATAGACATTATGTTTTTGAAGCTACAGGATTTGAAAAACTATTGACTCCTGAAGATATCATATACGACGTGAAAGGGTTCCAAAAGATATCGAAAAATGATTTTCTAAAAATTCAATATTCCTTCGTAACAGATCCTCTCAATTTTATAGCCCAAAGTCTTGGCGTTAAAATTGAAGGCATCTCTACACCAGGAGAGAGAAGCAAGGAAGGGCTTCGTTCAGATGCCTATCTTCCAATAGAGTTACGTAAATAGTTTTATATCTATGCTCAAATATTGGGTGCTACTTCTCCTTTTCTGTTTATCCTTTCTGAATGTAGGTCTGTCACAAACAGTTAATATTGAAGGACGGATCATTGATTCTAACACTAAAATTGGGATTAGCGGGGCATCCGTCTATATTCTTGACCTAAACGATGCAATAATAGATTATGTTTATTCTGATGATAATGGGACTTTTAGCATTGAATTGAATCAGAAAAGCATTGTGGATGGGCATAGCATCGTATTTTCTTATCTTGGCTACATGGGGCAAAAAAACGTGTTACGTCTCTTTAAATCAAATACAATTATTGAATTAATTCCGACGGAAATACCATTGCCGGAAGTAGAAATAATATCGCACCCCATAAAGGAGCGGGGAGATACGCTAATCTATAACGTGGCCCGGTTTAAAATGGCTCAAGATAGGAGTATCGCCGATGTTTTACGCAACATGCCGGGTATCCGGGTCACAGATGAAGGTACTATTTATTATCAAGGAGAGCCCATCAACAAGTTTTATATTGAAGGTGTAGACCTGCTTGATGAAAAATATAAACTGGCCTCCAATAATTTAAAAGCTGATTACGTGGAATATGTGCAGGTATTGCAACAGCATGAACCGGTAAAGAGCCTGAGGGGTAAAACATTTAGTGAACAGGCGGCGATAAATTTGGTGCTTAATGAAGGGGCAAAACAGCGATGGCTTTTCTCGGTTGATTTTGGTATTGGGCTGCCACTTACCCTTTGGGACAATAGGCTCATGGCTATGACTTTTGGGAAAAGTACTCAAAATCTAAGCATGTATAAAAACAACAACACCGGAGAGGATATAGCATCCGAGCTATCTTCTCCGGCAACTATTTCCGAGATTATCATAGATGCACGAATGTCAAAAGTGGAGAGAGGACTGTTTCAACCAAGCATGATATCCTCTCTCCCTATGGATAAGAAAAAATATCAATTGAATGCCTCGCATCTTATCACATCCAACCAGATCTGGAAGCTTTCTGAAGATAAAAATTTAAGATATCAAATCAGTTACTTGAACAACAAAGAAAGGCAACAGTTGGATTCGGAAATGTCGGCTGTGCTGGACGTTGATTCTACATTGATTATCCAGGAATTAAAAAAGAGCAATAGTTACCAAAACAAGCTGGAGGGTGAGCTTTCATACACCCACAATGCTGACAACTTTTATTTGAGTAATAAATTGTCTTCCAATATCATTTGGGCTGAACAACACAATCGAATTGCTACACATCAATATGACATTGAAGAAAAATATGATCTACCTCAACAATTGTTGCGAAACGATTTTAGGATAGTTGTTCCTCGAAAAAAAGGACGTCTGGAAGCGGCCTCACTTACTCAGCTCGCTATTTTATCGCACTATGCATCGTTTAAGATAGGAGATGCATCTAAAACGCATCCTTATATACAAGAATATGCATTAAAAAATATGACGACTTCCAACCAGGTATCCTATACCTTTCAACTTAACAAATATCAGATAAGAAATAACATTGGAGTTGATTTTACCTCCCAGAGATTAAACTCTCTCTTGCATCCACCGGCATTAATAGATATCCTGTATCATGAAAACGATGCGGCTTTTTATAACATCTCTTCGTTTGTTGAAACGCAATTGGGATACAAATCCGACAAGTGGGATTATTACTTCAATATATTACTAAAACATTCATCTGTAACGATACAAAATAAGGATTCGTTACACAATAGGTTCACCTTCGTTCATTTTCTTCCAACTGCCGGGATAAAATATTATCCCTCAAACTGGTTGACACTATCCTTAAAGGGAGAAGTGACGGATAATATTGCAGACATTCGAACATTATATCCTCAAACAATATTAATCAATTATAGGACACTGAACTCTTTCACCGGAAAACCAACACAATGTCTTTCTCATAAATATGTATTATCATTGACATACAGAAACCCTGTAAAAGGTTTTTTCATGGAAGGGTCAGCAGGGTATTCCATCATGAAACGTCATTTAATGAATAAAACTTTCTTTATAGATGACCTTTTCCAACAAAACGAGTCACTGTTCTCGAAAAATAATATTTATTCTCCCATACTGGGAATAAGTGGATCTAAAATGTTTGGCTGGTGGAACACCAAGCTCTATTTGAATGGGTTTTATAAAGAAAGTGAGTATACACATATAGTACAAAACCGGCAAATTGATTTTTCCAGTAAATCATACTCGATTAATTTAGGTGTGACAATACAACCCCGAAAATGGTTCAATAATGAATATGAACTGAGATATATCAATAATATACTGGCAGGGAACGATTCAGGAACAAATAATTTTTCAACAGCCTATTTTCAACACGCGCTATCCACTTACTTTTTTCCTTGCACCAAGATACAAGTTGGTATAAAACAGGAACTATTTCGTACGAAAAAGGCAAATTACTATTTCGCTAATTTAAATGTTTTATATAGATTAAAAAATATGGATATCGGCTTGAATATAAACAATTTAACAAGCCAGACACATTATGTTTTTGAGAATGTCGTAGATTTCTATCAATCACGTACTACACGTACCATGAGACCCCGGGAGATTATGGTGAGAATGAATTTAAACTTATAAGTTCGTTATCGGTAATAGTTTCATATCTATTTCGATTGTCGGGTTTATATATCAGAAAAAGAGAATCTGTCTTCCTAACCCCGTAAATGGAATCACAATCCATATATCGCAAAATGGAATAATGAATACTGATTAAAAAAATAATTTATGAATAATCAAGCATTAAAAAAAACTAGCACTGCTATTCTTTTTGTATTACTCACTTCTATTTCAACTGTTTTCACTCAAAATAACCCAATCATTATAGACACCACATTCCTAAAATTTGAATACAAAACCAACTACTATACTGATACGCTGGCTATGGAAAATGGTATGTGGATGAATGATGAGTATATCTTACAAGTAGGACATAAAACCACTAAATATTATAGTAAACTGACAGATGCTTATGAAAAAGTTAAATCCGACCCCAAAGTCTGGGAAGTATATTGGAAGGAGGTAGAAATGGCTCTTGAAATGGGCAAAAAAAGTGGGGGGCACATTGAAAAAACGCCATTAGCCATATATGGGACAATCGTTGTTTATAATAATTATCCACAAGGAAAACGGACCATCCACGACGCGGTGTTTTTTGATTACTACATTTTTGAAGACGACAACCTGCCACAGCAATGGACAATGGTTCCTGATTCCGTGAAAACCATACTTGGCTACAAATGCCGAAAAGCAGTTTGTAGCTATCGTGGACGGGATTACGAGGCTTGGTATGCCCTTGATTTGCCCGTAAATGCCGGACCATGGAAGTTTTCAGGGCTCCCCGGACTGATAATGAGCATCCAAGACACCAAAGGGCATTACACTTTTGAAATAAGTGGTCTGGAAAATACCAGAGAACCCATAGAATACATTGAATACGGTGCCCGAAATTATTCCCGTACCGACCGAATAACCTTCTTGCGCACCAACGCCAAAGCATCCAATATTGGCTGGGTTCGATATTTGGAGGCAAATTCACCCCAAAAGAACGAATCGGACTTCATGACGGCGAGCGGGGGTGCAAGATATAATTTCTTGGAAAGAGATTTTTAAACATGTTGGTTATGGAACGTATTTCCGGCCTCTTTTTGATTTTTATGCTGTTTTCTACTTCTTTGAAATCGCAAACGATAGATATCAAGGGAGAGGTCAGGGACGTTGCGGGCTTTTTGTCGGGCGTGGTAATCACAATCACTTCTGAAGATGAAAGTGATGTGATTACTTATGCCATAACAGATAATTCAGGTTATTTCTTCTTGAAAAATGTGGATTTGGCAAATGCACACTTTATTCGTGTCCGCTTGATGGGATATGCTACGCAAACAATAGAGCTGGACGAGAATAAAACCGAATATTCATTTCTTTTGGTTGAGGAGTCAATCCAATTGAATGAAGTGTTGATAAAATCTACCAAGATATCGGGTGCGAGAGATACTACACGCTATCTGGCATCCTCGTTCGCCAAAGAAAACGACATCACACTGGGCGACATCATTAAACGTATGCCCGGGTTCCATGTTACCGACGGGGGAGCAATAAAATACCAGGGAAAAGATATCAGCGATTTTTATGTGGAAGGTTCCAACATCATGGGCGCCAGATATCCGGTTGCCGTGAACAGCATTCATCAAGGCGATGTGGGAAGCGTGGAAGTCATCGAGAACCACCAATCCATAAAACTGTTCGAAGATTTGCTATTTTCGGACAAAACTGCCGTGAACATCACACTCAAAGAGAGAGCAAAAAACAAATGGGTAGGCTTGTTAAACATTGGAGGCGGCATTCCGGGCCAATGGAGTGCCGATGTGAACGCCATGCGTTTCGCAGACAAAATAAAGATGCTCAACACTTACAAAGGAAACAACAGGGGAAACAATGTTTCGGCAATGGGAAGACCCACTTTCAACCTTTCCGGCGACGTGGAAGAAAACGCACGGGAAATCATCCAAATGCGGAGTATGGGAAATCCCTATCTGGAAGAACGAAGAACGCTGTTCAACCAATCTCATTTGCTGAGTTTAAACAATCAGGTATTGTTAAGCAAAGCATTTGTATTGACGCCACAATTGGATTTAGGCAAATCCTCTTTCAATAATGACATTTGGGAAGAAAGAAACTATTATTTAGACAACGGAGAAACAATGAGTATCTCTACAAGAGAAAAAGGAGTGCAAGATCAAATGGAAATTAGTCCGATTCTCCGTCTGGAAGCCAATACCCGAAATATGTATGTGAACAATGTGTTTACCTCCAATATCGTATTTAAAAAAAACGATGTTACAGTCACTGGCACCTATCCGAATCAAGAAAACAGCGAGATGGAGCATGTAAATATCCGCAATAGTTTAGACGTGATGTTTCGAAGGGGGAAAAAGGTAATTGGTGTCAAGTCTGTGAATAGCTGGCGGCAGTGTCCACAAGAAATGCAAATAGAAGAAAATAACAGATCGATAAACGAATACGTTAAGACTACTGCTTTTAACTCTCAAACCTCTACTTCGCAATCCTATCCACTCGGGAAAACAACCATTTCACTTGAGGAAGGTTATTCTTTTTCTCAGCAACAATTGAAAAGCACGCTTACGGGAATCGATCACCTCACTTATCCTGCACCCTTCGAAAACAGCTTCAATTATCGCAACGCATTGTTGTATGTAAAACCATCATTGTCGGCGAGATTTGGCGATTTTAGAACTTTGCTGACTATACCGTTGAATTACAATCATAACAATTATGCCGATAAGCGTTCCTCACAAATTTATACCAAAAACAAATTATTAATATCTCCATCAGCATCAGTTACCTGGGTGATCAACAAGAAATATACCTTATCGGCAAATGGGAGTTGGAAACAGCAGCCAGAGAATTCTGATCACTTTTATTCGGCACCTATGCTTTCTTCTTATCCCTATGTTCAAACCGGATTGCTCGATTACCACCATGTCGAAACGGCAAACGTTGACCTGTTGGTTCGGTATAAAAATATATTAGACGGTTTGTTTTGGAATGTAAGCTTCAACCGCTTGTGGCGAAATGGAGATTTAATGTTCACACAGGATTTTGAGAACGACTATATCATTTCAGGGATAACGAGGAATCCCCATACAACAAAATTGGACAACGTTTTTGCCAATATTAGCTACATGCTTGATATCTTAAAGGGAGGGATATCATTAAGAGGAATTTATTCGCATTCAGACTCATACTATATGCAAAACGGAGAACAATGGTATTCTGTGTCAAAGATGAAACAGCTCTCTTTGAATATGTATGCTTCACTCTTTTCGCAATTCGATATTAATTATACATGCTCGTTCACGAATAACTCATTTCAACCAAAAGAGGAAAACAATCAATCCACCCATACAATGCATCAAAAATTATCGTTCTCTTTTATCCCTTATGAGAAGCTGAATGTTGTCATAATCGGGAACCATTATTTGAATACCTTGGAAAGTGGAAATAAAAACAGTTATTTGTGGGATGCTGATGTCAATTGCAGACTTTCTTCAAAATGGAGTTTTCGCCTATCAGCTCAAAATCTATTGAATCAAAAGGAGTTTTCCTTTATTTCATATACAGACATGATGTCGATTGAGCGGAGATATCATATTCGACCATTTTCACTGTTACTTTCTGTGATAACATCATTTTAAGTGTATCCTGGTGTAGGTGCTGGCGGTGTAGCATCACGTAGAAAAGATGACAGTGGTAAGCCAAAAAAGGGGGGTGTCGATCGACACCCCCTTTTTGAATTATCGTTTTCCTTTGTAAGGTATAGAATGGTTCTATTTTACCGATCTTTCTGTGATTCATAAAGTTGCTACCCGCACTTGGAAGCACCGCAGTTGCGGCACTTGAGGCATCCCTCCTCGTAGACCAGCGACTCGTGTCCGCAGACGGGGCACTTCTGTCCCCTGGCTTCGGTTTCGTTGGGCAGGTACTTTTTCAACGCCCGCTCCACACCGTTCTTCCAGGTGTTGATGGTCTCGCTGTCCAGCTCAAGACCCGACACCAGCTTGATCACCTGGTCGATGGGCATGCCGTAGCGCAACACCCCCGAGATCAGCTTGGCGTAGTTCCAGAACTCAGGATTGAACTTGCCGTCCAGTCCCTCGATGGTCACCTTGTAACCCCGCCGGTTCTGGAACTGGAAGTCGTAATGCTTCCGTCCGTCGTTGTCGTACGCCTTGATGATCTTGCCGGTGGTTACGTTCTTCGGGATCATGATGCCGTCGTCCTCGTCGTTGATACCGGTGAAGATCTCGTAGGGCCTGCCGTTGAGCAATCCGATGAAGGCGATCCACTTCTCCTTGTTGTTCTGGAACTTGATCACGTCGGCGTCCAGCTCGATGGGACGCGAGGTGACCACCTGCGGCATCTCGTAACAGTCGTCATCCTTCTCCTTGCCCTTCTCCTCTTTCTCCTCCTTGTCGTTCGCGATCAGCACCCCGGCACGGGAACCGTCACGGTATACGGTACATCCCTTGCAGCCGCTCTTCCAGGCTTCCATGTAGAGCTCGCCCACCAGCTCTTCCGACACATCGGCAGGCAGGTTGATGGTGACGCTGATGGAGTGGTCCACCCATTTCTGCACCCGTCCCTGCATCTTCACCTTCTGCAACCAGTCCACATCGTTCGAGGTGGCCTTGTAGTAAGGCGATTGCTCTACCATCTCATCCACCTCCTGCTTGCTGTAGCGCCTGGTAGTGGAATATCCGTTTGCTTCCATCCAGGTGACAAACTTGTGGTGGAACACGGTGTACTCCTCCCAGGAGTCGCCGTTCACATCCACGAAGTCGACCTTCACATCCTTGTCCCCGGGGTTCACCTTGCGGCGGCGTGTGTAGACCGGCAGGAAGACCGGTTCGATGCCGGAGGTGGTCTGCGACATCAGGCTGGTGGTGCCTGTGGGGGCGATGGTGAGACAGGCGATGTTGCGTCTGCCATATTTCGCCATATCCTCATACAGTTGATTGTCTGCATCTTTCAGACGAAGGATGAAGGGATTGTTTTTTTCCCTCTTGGCGTCGAAGATCTCAAAGGCACCCCGTTCGCGGGCCATCTCAACCGATGAACGATAGGCGTTGAGTGCCACGGCACGGTGCACCTGCTCCGAGAAATCGTTCCCCTCGTCGCTGCCGTAACGAATGCCCAGTGCGGCCAGCATATCGCCCTCGGCGGTGATGCCGACGCCGGTACGGCGTCCCTGCAGGGTCTTTTTCCTTATCTTCAGCCAGAGGTTGCGCTCCGATGTTTTCACCTCTTCCGACTCGGGATCGGAATCGATCTTGTGAAGGATCAGCTCGATCTTCTCCGACTCCAGGTCGATGATGTCATCCATGATCCGTTGTGCCAGCTGCACGTGCTTGCCAAACAGCTCGAAGTCGAACCGGGCATCTTCGCGGAAGGGATTCACCACGTAGGAGTAGAGGTTGATGGCCAGCAGTCGGCAGCTGTCGTAGGGACATAGCGGGATCTCACCGCAAGGGTTGGTAGAGACCGTCTTGAAGCCCAGGTCGGCGTAACAGTCGGGGACCGACTCGCGGATGATGGTATCCCAGAAGAGCACCCCCGGCTCGGCGGAACGCCAGGCGTTGTGGATGATCTTGTCCCACAACCCCTTCGCATCAATTGTCTTCTCATATTTCGGCTTGTCGGCATCGATGGGGTACTTCTGTACGTATGGTTTATCTGCAGCAGCAGCTTCCATGAACGCGTCGTCGATCTTCACCGAGATGTTGGCACCGGTTACCTTCCCCTGCTCCAGCTTGGCATCGATAAAGTTCTCCGAGTCGGGGTGCTTGATCGAAACGCTGAGCATCAGTGCCCCGCGGCGTCCATCCTGTGCCACCTCACGGGTGGAGTTGGAGTAACGTTCCATAAAGGGAACGAGCCCCGTGGAGGTGAGGGCCGAGTTCTTCACCGGTGACCCCTTGGGGCGGATGTGCGAGAGGTCGTGCCCCACCCCGCCACGCCGCTTCATGAGCTGCACCTGCTCCTCATCCACGCGGATGATCGCTCCGTAGGAGTCGGCGTTGCCATCCATGCCGATCACGAAGCAGTTGGAGAGAGAGGCCACCTGGAACTCGTTGCCGATACCGGTCATGGGGCTCCCCTGCGGGATGATGTAACGAAATTGATCGAACAGGTCGAACAGCTCCTGTTCGCTCAGCGGGTTCTTGTATTTTTTTTCGACACGCCCTATCTCACTTGCCAGGCGGCGGTGCATGTCGGCAGGGGTCTTCTCGTAGATCTCCCCCTGGCTGTCTTTCAATGCGTACTTGCTCACCCACACCTTGGCGGCGAGCTCATCGCCCTTAAAATATTCCAACGAGGCCTGGTAAGCTTCGTCGAAACTGTATCTCTTTTTTTTCATCAGCTGGTTGATTTTTGAATGTATACTGTAAAATGATGCTTCTACTATTCCCAATTTTCCAAAACGAACAATTACAGATTGTCAGTGGTATCAATTCGGTTATGCAAGTTTATAGAAACTTTCCATCTTTGCAAAATTATCACACCTTTATTTATCAACAATGGGGAAAGTTTTCCAAAATATTTTTTATATCATTGATAATTAGATTTTTAGTTTTTAAAATGTGATGAAATGTTTTCCATTTTGTCAAACCTCCCTGTTTCTCAATTAGATATACCGGCTCATTTCATCGCAGCCGCTGCAAGTCAAATAAAAATTCCCGTCGGTCGTGACGACCGGCGGGAACTGTCATGTCTTGATTTTGTTTTTCGTTTGTGTAAACCTATTTCAGGATAAGAGAGGAGGAACGTTGACCAATCAATCAAAATTTTTGACCGCACCCATAAACAAGATGGCACCGGTGGACTGTTCCCGGATGAGGTAGATAAAGGGACGGTTGGCATGAAAGGAGACTTCGCGCGACGGTCCGACAGAGGTTAATTCCATCCCTACGACCGTGACTGCTGCCGCCTCGGTACCCTCCTCGTCGGTGCTGATGTAGGTGAACTGATCGACGAATGAGATAAAGGCTTCAAGATCCGACATGCGGGAGAAATCAGCCACGCCGGGGACAAACGCATTCCCCATTCCCATATCGGTCAGCAGGTCATTCAAACGGATGTTGTATTCGGTCTTGAAGCGAGGCAGGCGCAGATCAACCATTGCACTTCTCAGCCCACTGTTCAGGGTGCTCCAGGCGGAACCCTCGCGCAGCAGGTCGTTGATGTCGCCCAGCTTCTTTCCGGCCTTGGGCAGCAGCACCAGCATGCTGAAGGCCTGGTTGCCGTAGGGCAGCTCCACCATCTGCATCGTCTCATTTTCACTGTAGTTGAACTCCGCCTTCTGCTGCATCATATCCACCTGCTTGATGCTTCCGTTCTCATAGGTGAAGGGCGCTTTTTGGGTCGACCTCTTGTCGAACTGGGAAGTCCAGATCCCCTTGAAGTAGATGGCATTCAACAGGTACATCAATGCCAATGGGTCCGTCTCATCCAGCACGTGATCGATCAGCTGCTCCGTATTGTCGGCTGCCCAGCGGTTGATGCGTCCCACGGTGGCAGGATCGGCGAAATCGACCGCCTCCACCGTGGAATGGAAGTAATCCCGGTTGGTGGCGATAAAGGCTGGCTTGATGGTGACATGCTTGTTGGTCCAGATGGAGTTGGCAATCGATAGTTTGGTAGATGGATCGGTTGCCAGCAAAGCCTCCCGCAGTTTGTTGTAGTAGCTGTTGATTGCCACTTCGTCGCCAAAGGGTGTCAGCCTGAGCGTCTCAGTCATGGCAGCCTCCGTCTCACCAGCAGCGCCATTGCGGGTCATGGCCAGGGCCATGCTCAGGCTCAAGGGGGAGATCATGAAGTTACGATCCTTGCCGGCCCTCTCCGCATCAAACACGCGGGTGAAAAAATCGAAAGCAAACAGCATGTCCGCTTGCTGCATCTCCACCTCTTCGCCGCGAAGCGATATCTCGATGGGATCGGGTAAGTCACCGATATCGGGCAGCTTTTCATCATTATCGCACGAGGAAGAGGCAAAAATCAGGACGGTCAGCAGTGCAGAGAGCAGATAAGAGATATTTCGATTCATGGGTTCGTATAATTTATGATGTTCTTATTCGGGATTCGCAATACACACATATGATTAGATGTTGTAAACAGCTCAAATGTTGCATCAACCCCATTAAAAAAAGTTATAATCACCCATTTTCTTCAGAAAAAAAACAATTCCGGCTCATTTTCACCTCCTCCACCTCCCATGAGCAAATTATTGCTTATTTTTGTAGGTTAAATAGTGATACACCCATTAAAAAATAGATTGCCGGAATGAGAAAATGGCGTATTGAAGATTCGGAAGAGTTGTACAACATCAATGGTTGGGGAAATGGTTATTTTTCCATCAACGACAAGGGACATGTACAAGTGACCCCTCACAAAAAGGAGGGAAGCAGTGTGGACATCAGCGAACTGATGCGGGAGCTCTACCTGCGTGATGTGTCAGCTCCAGTACTGCTCCGTTTCCCACAGATTCTGGACAACCGGATCGAAAAGATATCAAACAGCTTCGCCATCGCTTCCAAAGAGTACGAGTACGAGGCACAGCACTACATTGTCTACCCCATCAAGGTGAACCAGATGCGCCAGGTGGTGGAGGAGATCGTCTCCAGCGGAAAACCATTCAACATCGGACTGGAAGCAGGCTCCAAGCCGGAATTGCATGCCGTGTTGGCTATCAATACCGACAACAACTCCTTCATCATCTGCAACGGATACAAAGATGAGAGTTACATCGAACTGGCACTGCTGGCGCAGAAGATGGGCAAACAGGTCTTCATCGTGGTGGAGAAGCTCAACGAGCTGGAACTGACAATCAAGATCGCCAAGCGACTCAGGGTGAAACCCAATATCGGCATCCGGGTGAAGCTGGCCAGCAGCGGTAGTGGCAAGTGGGAGGAGTCGGGGGGTGATGGCAGCAAGTTCGGCCTCAACTCGAGCGAGCTGCTGGAAGCACTGGAGGTGCTCAAGGCAAACAACCTCACCGAATGCTTCCGGCTGATTCACTTCCATATCGGCAGCCAGATCACCAAGATACGTCGCATCAAGACCGCACTGCGGGAGGCAGCTCAGTTCTACGTACAACTGCATGCCATGGGTTTCAAGATCGAGTTCGTGGACATCGGTGGTGGACTGGGTGTCGACTACGACGGTACCCGCTCCTCCTTCACCGAGAACAGCATCAACTACTCCATCCAGGAATACGTGAACGACTCGGTCTTCACTTTCGTCGATGCGGCCAACAAGAACGAGATCCCCCACCCCAACATCATCACCGAGTCGGGCCGCGCCCTCACGGCGCACCACTCCGTACTGGTGTTCGAGGTGCTGGAGACAGCCACATTGCCTGAGTGGGCAGAAGATCAGGACATCCAGGAAGATGACCATGAGCTGGTGAAAGAGCTCTACAACATCTGGGAGTCGCTCACCCAGGCGCGCATGCTGGAGGCGTGGCACGATGCACAACAGATCCGGGAAGAGTCGCTCGACCTCTTCAGCCTCGGCATGCTCGACCTGAAGACAAGGGCTCAAGTGGAACAACTCTACTTTTCCATCGCCCGTGAGATCAACAGCACCAGCAACCGGGCCAAACATGCACCGGAAGAGCTGCGTCAGTTGGGCACGCTCCTCCCCGACAAATACTTCTGTAATTTCTCACTCTTCCAGTCGTTGCCCGACTCGTGGGCCATCGACCAGGTCTTCCCCATCATTCCCATCCACCGGCTGGATGAACGACCCGGCAAGACCGCCACGTTGCAGGATATCACCTGCGACTCCGATGGCAAGATTGCCAACTTCGCCTCGCAGGACGGATTCCGCAACAGCTACCTGCCGGTGCACACCCTTAAAAAAGATGAACCTTACTACATCGGTGTCTTCCTGGTGGGTGCCTACCAGGAGATCCTGGGTGACCTCCACAACCTGTTTGGTGATACCAACGTGGTGCATGTATCAACCAGCGAATCAGGTTACAAGATCGACCAGGTGATCGACGGCGAGTCGGTAGCCGAGGTACTCGAATATGCGCAGTACAACGCCAAGAAGTTGGTGCGCACTGTGGAGACCTGGGTGATGAGCTCGGTGAAGCAGGGCCGTATCTCGGTGGAGGAAGGAAAGGAGTTTCTCTCCAACTACCGCTCCGGACTCTACGGTTACACCTACCTCGAATAAACGTTGACAGGTTCGTAGTTCTTGGTTTGAGGTTCTTGGTTCTTGGTTTGAGGTTCTTGGTTTGAGGTTTGGGGTTAGATGCCTAAAGCGTTTGCTGAATGCGAGCGAATATATTTCCAAGACCTCAGCTTGTTGTCGGGCCACCCGTTCGCTGCAAGAAGATGCAGTCGCAGTGGAACATATCCGCTCAACTCATAACTGATAACTGAAAACAGACCACTACAACTGACAATCCCCCTGTTCGTCAAAGAATTCGAGCTCGATGGTAGCATGTTGTGCCCCCATCTGATTGAGGGTGGAGCGTATCTGTTGCTTCAGATGCTGTTGCTCCCTCATCGTCATCTCTCTGTCGACCACCACATGCATCGTTAGCACGTTGTATTCCCCATCAACCGACCAGGCATGCAGGTGTTCCGCACGGCTCACACCCTCCAGCTTGGCAACGGCACTGGCTGCCGCGGCCAGGTTAAGTTTCTCTGGACTTCCCTGCAGAATGATGCGGAAGCTCTGCCGCATGTTGCGATAGACATTGAACAGGATGAAAAGTGTGATCGCTACCGACAACAGCGGATCAATGACAGGAGCATCCACGAAGTGCATTACCAGGGCACCGATGAGTACCGCCACCCACCCCAGCACATCCTCCAGCAGGTGAAGTGATACCACCCGCTCATTGAGGGAGTGTCCACGGCGTAGACGCAG
This sequence comes from Bacteroidota bacterium, assembly GCA_023399295.1. GTDB lineage: Bacteria > Bacteroidota > Bacteroidia > Bacteroidales > Dysgonomonadaceae > Proteiniphilum. Next base: position 1,828 of record JAEWQF010000042.1, on the reverse strand, counting down.
CATCGCCACGCCATTGATGATCACACCCAGTACTGCCAGCAGGAGCATCCCCTTTGTATCAGGCTGCTCCGGATGCAACAGCCGCGGCACGGCGTTGAACAGGATCACCACACTACCCACCAGCAGGATGCCCGAGTTGATCACCGCTCCCAATAGTGAGAATCGTTTGTATCCATAGGTATAGGCTTTGTCGCCCGGCTTCTTCGAAAGCTTCTGAAAGTACCATGAGAGACCCAGTGTGACACTGTCCCCCAGGTCGTGCACAGCATCGGAAAGGATCGCCATGCTGTTTGTAAGCATCCCTCCTACAAACTCGATGAGGGTAAACAGGAGGTTCAGGAAGAAAGCCACCCGGATGTTCTTCACATCGTTGTGCCGGTGATGGTGTTTATGCATATAGTGATTGCAGTTTAGATATAAACAGAGGCAGAAAAAGATTGTTCATTGCACACGTTTCGGGTGAATGATGTATATTTGCACTCTTCAGAAACCCTAAAAAACAGGTCGTATGAAACATGCAAGCTGGTGGTTACCCATAGTAGCCTTTCTATTCACCTTCACCTCGTGCAACGACACGATCAAACCGATCAAGACATTGAAACAATCCGACTTCCCCGCACCTCCCCTGGCAGAAGTAAGGCCCGACACGTTCGCTCACTTTCTGCTAACACGTATCGACAACTATTTCTGGCTCAAAGACAAGAACGATCCCAAAGTGATCGACTATCTCAATGCGGAGAACGCCTACACAGACAGTGTGATGGCCTCCACAAAAGAGCTACAGGATAGGATTTACGAGGAGATTGTCGGACGCATCAAGGAGGACGACGAGAGCTACCCCTCCTACAAAGACGGTTACTACTATTACAGTCGCACCGAAAAAGGGAAGCAGTACCGCACCTACTGCCGTCGCAAGGGGTCGATGGATGCAGCCGAGGAGATCCTCTTCGACCTCAATGCGATGGCCGAAGGGAAGACAGCCTTCATCTTCGGTGGCTACTCGGTAAGCCCCGACAACAGCAAGGTGGCCTACCTCTTCAACGAGACGGGCTCCTATGCCGAATATGTGATGAAGATCAAGGAGTTGGGAAGCGATCAGGAGACCGGATTCACCGTGATTGGTGCCGCCTCTGTGGCGTGGGCCAATGACAACAGGACCCTCTTCTACAGCACCATCGACGAAACGCTTCGTTCAAACCGCATCTACCGGCAGGCATTGGATGAGCGGGAAGCGACCCTGGTATACGAGGAGAGTGACAACAGATTCTCCACCTATGTCTCCGGCAGCAAGACCAAGGAATATATCTTTATCGGCAGCAGCAGCTCAACCACCTCCGAGGAGCGGTTCATCCCTGCCGACAAGCCGCTGGATGCCTTCACGCTCTTCCTCCCCCGTGAGCAGGGTGTGGAATATGCCGTCTACGACCACAAGGATCATTTTTTCGTGCGATACAAGGACAAGGAGAAGCTCAACGGCATGATCTATGAGGTGCCCCTCGATGCACATGCCAACAAGGCACAATGGAAAGAGCTGATTCCCCACCGTGACGATGCCCGCATCGAAGGGATTGATGTGCTCAAAGAACACCTGCTGGTGGAACGGCGCATCAACGGGCTGAGCGAGATCAGCATCACTCCCCTCAACAAAGGAGAGACAACCACCATCACCTTCCCCGAACCGGTCTACACCGCCTCGCTGAGTGGCAACCCGGAGTACGATGCCACCACCTTCCGCTACTCCTACACCTCACTCAACCGACCCACCACCCTCTTCGAATACCACATCACAAGCGGTGAGACAGTCAAACTGAAGGAACAGGAGATCCCC